>DEQG01000042.1:29362-33224 GCA_002360325.1 Salinicoccus sp. UBA3372
ATGGCTTTCCCGCTGTCATTCAACAGAGTCGCAGCAATCATGGCAAAAGCTGCAAAGGCTGCGGTATATAAGCCATTCAGCGCTAAAGTCTGCAGGAAAAACTCTATATCAGGAAACATTGAAAATCCATGAATGATACAGCTGGATAATATCATGACAACCGGTAAGATTGTCATGATTACAATCGAACCGAAGCCATATACTAGCAATTTCGATAAATATATATTCATTCTGCTGTTTCCTGAAGCTGCAAATATTTTCATCGTCCCGGCCTGATACTCATTGGCTATAAAGAACCCTGCAAGTATCAACGGCAGATAAATGACAATTTGATAATTCCCCAGTAAAATAAACGTCCTGTAAAATTCGTTGCCTTCAAAGCTGCTGACATCGTCAAAGAATATAGGTGCCAACACCGCAATAACCAGCAGCATGATGACAATGAATCTGAACGAACGGTCTTTATTTAATTTACTGAATTCACTTCTGATCAGATTATTCATTGACAGCACCTCCGATCAGCTGGCTGAAGTATGATTCAAGGTTTTCACCCATCGGCATGAACTCCTCGATCAACAGCCCATTTTCTGTTAAAGCTTTCGAAACTTTCGTCGGTTCATCTACATAATCCATCAGTCGGATGCTGTAATCTTCTTTCACTTCGAAATTATTGGTCCCAAGCATATTCTGAAGTACAGTCGAAGCCTTTGAAACATCGTCCACTTTGATGTGAATATGCTTCTGGGATTTTTCATCGAGTTCTTTTGCCGTCAGCTGCTCCACCAGTTTTCCCTGGTGGATAATTCCGTAATCTGTCGCCAACAGATGGAGTTCGCTTAAAATATGGCTCGAAATCAGTATTGTGATATCGTATTCTTCATTCAGTTTCTTTAATAGTTTTCTGACTGCAACGACACCCATCGGATCCAGACCGTTTATCGGTTCATCCAGTATTAAAAACTCAGGGTCGCCGAGCAGGGCAATAGCAATTCCCAGTCTCTGCTTCATACCTAAAGAGAAATTTTTGACTTTCTTCTTTCCGGCATCAAGCAGGTCAACCAGTACCAGAGTCTTTTCAATCGATTGTTTTCCAGGCACCCCTTTTAACAGCCGGTGGACTTCAAGATTTTCTTCTGCCGTCATATTCATATATAAAGCCGGGGCTTCAATCATCACACCGATCCTGGATTTCGCATCGATAAATTCTTTTTTATCCGAGCTGCCGAACAGTCTGAAATCTCCTTCAGTCGGGAAAGCCAGCCCGGTCACCAAACGGATCAATGTTGATTTACCTGCACCGTTCTGACCGATGAAACCATATATACTGCCTTTCTTTATAGACATATCTATATTATCCAGCACGCGTTTGTTTTTATACTGTTTAGATAAGCCATGTGTTTCCAAAATATATTCCGGCATTCTTCCTCACTCCTTTATGATATGCATCCATCATACGAAGCAAATCATAAATAAGTCTTAATCCAATCCTTAAAAAAGTCTTAAGTTTTCATCTTATAACCCATGCCCCATACTGTTTCTATATACTCACCACCGGCGCCCATCCGGTTGAGTTTGTGACGCAGCTTGCTCAAATGGACATTGATCGTATTATCATCTCCATAGTATTTGTCCTCCCACACACTTTCGAATAAGTTCGCTTTGCTGAACACTTTTTTCGGAGAAGCCATCAACGTATGAAGAATCTTAAACTCGGTGGAAGTCAGTTTCACTTCTTCACCATCCACAAGCAGTCTGAACTCATCAATATTCAATTCTAAATCCTTAAATGTGATGATTTCAGCCCCAGAGGGCTGTACTGATGGCTGATGCCTCAGAAGACAATTATCAATTCGTGCAGACACTTCATCAATATCAAATGGCTTGGTAATATAATCATCGGCTCCCGCTCTGAGCATTTTCACTTTGGATTCTGTTTCCAGCTTAGCTGAAATGATGATGACCGGTATCTGATACTTTTTACGTATTTCCGCCATCAGTTCCTCTCCCGTCAAACCCGGCAGCATCAGATCAAGAAGCACCAGGTCCCATGCACTATGTCCCAGCTGAAGCATCGCTTCTGTGCCAGAGTATGCAGGCTGCCAGTTATAACCGCTCGATTCCAATATATTACTGAGCAGCTGGTTGATGTCTTCATCATCTTCGACCACCAGTACACGCGGCTGATCAGTCATTTTTACCAGTCCCTTTCTTTTTCCTCAAGTATATAGAAAAACAGGATATCTTTCCTTGTTTAAACGGTATTATGTTTCCCCGAAGTTTTCCAGGTACTTGTTGAGATAGGAAAAATACAATCAGACCGGGCGTCTGCGGACAATGAATACGCCAGCAATACTCCCAGAGAATAAAACACTTTGACACCCCTTCCCTGAGCTTTATTTCCCGGGTAATGGTTTAAATATCAATGCTGTGGATTGTTCATAGACATTTCCATTATCAGCCCGGTATTTAAAATCAATTACAAAAAGATATTGAAGCGATCGATAACATCATCAAAGAAATCAGAAAAAAAATGAGGCTGAAAAAATTCAGCCTCGTTTCATATTTATCTCTCTTCAAAATTTTCTACTCCTGCCACTCTTTGTGATTCAAAAAAATCCTGGAAGTAATACTCAAGTGAGTAACGGTCCAGATGGTCTTTATAAAAGATTTTCCCTTTATCTTCTGAATCTTCGGATGGCAATGCCTCAATTACAAATGTATCGATTGAACCAATTGCCTGGATGACATCGATCTCCAGGTCATAATTAAAGTGTGCAAGAGAAACAAAATCAGTCTGACCTTCCTGCAGCAGTTCAAGTGCATGAAATACATCATCAATCGTAGGGTAGTCATTATCACCCTGAGATATGGTCAGCTTTGTGTAGGGCTGTTCTTCCTTATCTTCAATCGGCTGGTCCGATTGGAAGAATTGTCTCAAATTAAATAAACCCATGTTATCTCCTTCTTTATGAATATTTCCCAGGTAATAAGTATCGATTAAAAGAGACCCGGCTCTTCTTCTACAATAGCTTCACTCCAATCCACTATTTCCACATTATCAATTTTCACTTTACCTTTACTTAACACATGTGGCACATAATGAAACATCCCGACGCGTTCATTTTTTTCACTTTCATCAACAAAATATTTTAGTGTATCTATCGGCAGTTCCTCGAGTTCTTTGTAATTTTCGATATTCAGATAGTCCAGATTTTCCGGTGCAATGGGAGCTTCCGGACCGCTGTAATATTTCTTTTTATAGTGATACAGCACATTTTCATTACCTTTCAGATGTTCAACCGGTATTTTATAAAAGTTCAAGTTTTCTTTCAGGTTTAAATTCAACTTCTTAAGTTCTTTATATATATGGTGTGGATGCAAAGTGGAAAAATGAACAACGTCATTCCATAGACAGTCGAGCATCGGCACCTCCCTTTCCCTCAGGAAAGCTCTTTCCGGGTGGTCGTCATACTTGCTGTTGTATCTCGCATACATATTCTCATCGATATTTTTCATTCTGTTCAAAGGAATAAGGTAGTTTCCCATCATATTTTTAGGTACCATGTGATAAACGAAGTTCATAACTTTTCCCCCATTTGCATTAATTCTTCCTGAAATCTTTTAACATATGGAAAGCTGTGAAATCTCTTTTTTGGATGGTATCCATCATTTTAAAGCCTGCTTTTTCATAGTAGCCCACGTTTTCAGCATTGCCTGTATACAAATATATTGGACGGTTGACTGCTTCAGAATAATCGTCAAGTGCATTCAACATTATTTTGCCAACGCCCTTGCCCTGATAATCCGGGCTCACAGCCAGCATTTCCAGTGTTATCGCATTTTCAGGTATACTTTTAGGCTG
>DEQG01000042.1:33342-33679 GCA_002360325.1 Salinicoccus sp. UBA3372
CCACTGATCTTCACAGTGGCCACCCCTGCGACATTGCCGTCATATAACACAACATCTATTTTTTCATTGTGCTTTTTAAATACTTCCAGTTCTATTTTCAACACTTCGGCAAACAACGCTTCCGTCTTCGGATCACTGAAATCAAAAGTATTTACAGCAAACTCTTCAGTTTGAAAACTTTTTGCAATGACGCGTGCTGCTTCATCAAGATGTTTATTTTCCAAAGGGACGATTTGTACTGAACTCATAACGGACTCCTTAAAGGCTACCTTGGTTTATTTACTTTTATTATACAGCAAATACCCTGAAATTTTTACCGATAAAGGGAAATAGAACG
>DEQG01000023.1 GCA_002360325.1 Salinicoccus sp. UBA3372
TGGCGGAAATCGACGGCTGGGAAAAGATTAAAGGCGTCGGTAATTTCCACCGGTTCTTAAAAGACTTTACAGATGATGCGATTTTATTTTTCATAGCAAAGGAGAATTTTAAAAATGAAGATAATATCATTTCATACTTGGAAAAACGTCACGACATCCCTTCCCTGTTGACCGGCGAAGACCTCATACAACAGGGATTCAAGCCAGGCAGACATTTCAGGGAAATTTTAATTGCACTCGATATCGTTGTATTAGATGGTGAAATAAAGACAAAAGAAGCCGCACTCGAGTGGCTGCACACCCATTATGATAAATAAATTTCAAAAGCAAGGCGATGATGTAATTTCATCCCTTGCTTTTTATGTTAGAAGACTTTAATATACGGATTTAGCTTATATAAATAAAGATACATATATCATTTGATTAGATAAAAGTGAGGTGCGCGCAATGGATTTTACTTTACCGACTTTACTTGTTGTTGCGATTTTCATCAGCCTCGGTATTCTCAGTCAGTGGGTGGCGGGACTGGTTAAATTTCCGCCAATCGTCATCATGTCCATCGCCGGCCTTTTGATCGGCCCGATATTCGGCCTGACGAACCCCGAGGAACTGCTCGGCAGTGAACTGTTCAGTACAGTCATTTCCCTTGCAGTCGCAATCATTTTATTTGAGGGCAGCAGTAATCTGAATGCCCGTGAACTTAAAGGGATATCGATCGCAATGCGCAGAATCCTCACGCTGAATGCACTGATCGGCTGGACGCTCGGTACACTGGCGATGTATTTCATCATCGGATTTCCGGTGTCCATTTCACTCGTCATGTCCGGTCTTTTCATCGTTACAGGGCCGACAGTGATACAGCCGTTATTGAAACAGGCCAAAGTGAAACGTTCCGTGGATTCGATACTGCGCTGGGAAAGTATCATTTTGGACCCTGTCGGTCCAATGCTCGCTCTGCTGGCATTTTATGTTTTCCAGTTTGCAGCTGATGGATTCCAGGTGGGGCTCGTAATGGACTATGTCATCGGCTTTTCCGCTGCAGCCGCACTCGGCTATGGCGGTGCGCTGTTGTTCAAGCTGATGCTGACGACGGATATTCTGCCGCAGCATTTGATGACGCCGATGCAGTTTGTTTTCATCATTATAATATTCAGTGTCAGTGACACGATACTGCATGAATCAGGTCTGTTGGCCGTTACGATATTCGGCTTTGTCATGGCACAGCTGAAAAACCAGCATCTGATCTTCCAGGAATCCGATCATTTCATCGACGATCTGTCGATGATCAGTGTATCCACCGTATTCATACTGATCACTTCGTCACTGACGATGGAAATGCTCAGTGTCGTCATCGCCTGGGAAGTGCTTTTGTTCTGCCTGGTCATGATTTTGCTCGTCCGTCCTGCTTCCGTATTATTGTCAACAATCAATACAGAGCTCACATTCCGTGAGAAACTGTTTGTCAGCGGTGTCGCCCCGCGCGGTATTGTCGCACTGACTGTTGCAGGATTTTTCGGCGGACTGTTCAATGAAATGAACACCGATATGGCTGAAATGATTGTTCCCGTGACGTTCGCACTCGTATTCATTACAGTGGTCGTCTACGGCTTCGGGTTCAAGCCGCTCAGTAAGGCACTTGACCTTTCAAGCAGAAAGCCGCCGGGTGTAATCATTGTCGGCGAGAGCTATTTTGCAATCCAGCTCGCAATATGTCTTAAGAAGCATAACATTCCTGTCGCAATGTCGGACGTGCTGGCAAACCAGAAATACAACATTGAAGATTACGGCATCGAAAAGATTTCCGGCAGTCTGCTTGCAGAGTCCGAGCGCATGTTCCAGGACATGACCCGTTTTGACAAATGTCTGCTTTTGACACGTTCATTCACATTCAACAACCTGGCCTTCAATGTACTCAGCGAAGAATTCGGTGTGAAAAATGTCAATGTCGTCGCACCGCCGAAAGACGCTCATACAACAATAGAGGACTGGGAAAGAAATCATATTTTGTTCAATGAAGACCTGAACTACAGAGTGCTGAATAAATATATAAGGGAAAACGAAATAGTCGAAATCCCTTCATCTGAACGACATGATCTTGAAGAGGATGATTTCATCCTTTACCACATCAGCAAAGATAAGAAGATCACATTCAATGTGCTGACTTCAAAAGTGAAAAACTCGAACGGCAGTGTACTCGGTGTAGTAAAAGGCGCCGGAAAATATATGAAAAAGTGAGTATAATTTTTAAATCCCCCTGAAGCATCAAGCTCCAGGGGGATTTATTCTCTACAGCCATCCAAGACTGTCTGCGAGCAGAGACATGCCGGTCGCAAACAATATTATATATATGATGATCTGGAAGACTTTCTGACTGATCCATTTGAACAGCAGCTGGCCGAGATACAACCCTAAAAATACAACCGGCAGCGCCCACAGGCTCGATACCCAGGTGGTTTCACTCGTCCCGGCGAAGACGACCTGGACGATGAGGCTTAAAGAATATATGAACAGATAATAAGCGAGTGTCGTACTTCTGACCACTTCTTTTTTATGGTCCGTACCTGAAAAATATAACAAGAGAGGCGGTCCCGGCATGCCGATGCTGGATGTCAGCGTTCCTGAAATCACTCCGACAGTCCTTTCTTTTCCCATACTTTTCTTAATGGTGAATTTAAAAATGAGCAGCATTGAAAGCATTAAAACAACGAGACCCACAAACATCTTCAGACTGTTGATATCTATCAATATGAAAAAGGCGATTCCGATGAAGACACCTAAACTGCTCCCGAGTATATATCGCTTCAACATACCGTAATCAATATATTTCCTGATTGATTTTATGAGTGACAGTGACAGCACAAGAGATAAAATCAGATTGATCTGAATCGCTTCGGCCGGTCCGAATAAAAACAGCAGCAGCGGTGTCGCCAGCGTAGAAAAACCGAAGCCTGTACTTGTCTGTAGTACAGTAGCGAATAATATAATAATAAGAAATAAAACCATTTCCATGACACATACTTCCCTTCTTACTATATCCTACGCCTGAACGACATACTTTTCCATAGTAAAAACAGCCATCCGCATAAGATGGCTGCTCTCAAATACAAATTATATATTACCCAGTTCCTGTTCTTTTTTCAGTTTTTCCGGCGTGACGTCATTACCCAGCGGGTCGATGACTGTCATTCCTGAAAAGGAATCCAGCACCTGTCCTCTGATCTGCTTCAGGTAGTTCTCTCTCAACACTTTTTGTTCTTCTTTTTCAGCATCGGTCAAGCCGATTGTCTTTTGTATTTTCGCAAGTTCATTGATTCTGTCCAATCCTACTATCATTTCATATCCTCATTTCATTTAAAATTTAAAAAGCTGTATTTCGATTCGATGATTGCCGGGAATTTTGGCACGACATACTCACCCAGTTCCTGAATGACTTCTTCAGCCGGTCGTTTATTCTGCTTCAATGCGATCATAACATGGTTCACACCCGCCTCCTGGAAGGCGTTCAGATAATCGACCAGGAAGTGCCGTCCGGACCTGAAACCGATTGGCAGCTGCTTTGCCACCTCACCCGGCCGTTCCGACAAGTCGATTGCCAGCGGCTGGGCAAACGGTTTGAAAGTTTCTGTCGCGCCCCGCCACTGATTGACCAGTTTCTTCTGGCCCTGCAGATTCTGAGGATAAAACAGCCATCCGTCAGTGTGTTCCGCCAGCCACTCCATCGTCTGGCCGCTGTAGCCAGTCCCGAACACAGGAACGCCGGACATTGCCGGTTTCGGCACAACGCCGCCTTCCGTCAGGTTCACACGTTGCGACTGGATTTTCGGAAACTCTTCACTCCAAAGCTGCTTCATCACTTCGATGGACTCCCTGAACAGTTCACCCTTATCTTCGATATCTGTTTTAAAGGCCGGGAATTCAATCGGCCGGTCCCCGCCCGCTGCGCCGAATAAAAACCGCTGGCCGGAAAGGCTCTCCAGTGTTGCTGCTGATTTCGCAGCATGAATCGGGTGGCGTAAAGTCGTTACTATGCTGCCAGTACCGAGTGCGATATCTTTCGTATGCGCCGCCACGTAACTTAAAAACATGAACGGGTCGTACAGTCCGCCGACATCTCCGAAGTTCGGATCATAGAGCGGCGCATCCCTGACAAACAATGAGGCGAAGCCATAATCCTCAGCCATTTTCGCCAGTCTGACCTGTTCCTCCAGATTCATCTCCGGAAAACTGCCTGTATAGGATTCCAGCGGAAACATCAGGCCGAGCGTCATTTTATTTTCTTTGAATGTTCTTTTGAAACCTTTATGATTTTTAAACTGATTCATATCTTCACCTTCCTCTTATGTAAATTAAACAACCATCTTCTCTTCCACCCATTTTTTCAGATCGGTAATATTATCTGTAAAACGTCTTGAGTTGATATCTTCAGATAAAGAAGCGATCGTTTCCCCCTTCAATACTTTCTTCCATGACGCTTCCGCTTCATCCATCAGTTCTTCAAGGACGCAGCATCTGTCATCTTTCTCCAGTTCCAGCATGTCATCCAGTATTCCGCTTGGGCTGTACAGCGACTGCTGGCCTTCCACCGCAACATATATATCGTATACCCTGATGTCTTCGGGGTCTTTATTCAGCTTGAAACCGCCTTTTACGCCTGGCACAGATTTTATGATATCTGCCGCAACCAGCTTTCTTAGCAGCTTTTGGAAATACGTCGGCGACGCACCCAGCTGTTCACTGATCACTTCACTGTGCAGCACCGCCCGCTCCGGCAGCATATTGAGCAGCAGCACCGCATATACCGACTGTTCCACGCCTGTTTTCATCTGCATCATTCACACCGCTTTTCTCATATTTTTATAAACCGGACAATCATTGTCCACGTTAGCGTTTATTATGGTAACAGGTGCAGCCTCATCCGTCAATAGCCGTGCTCGGGGGACGATTTCGACTATTCGGTCATTCGGCACTCCCAGTGACCGACAACACACCCT
>DEQG01000007.1:0-6253 GCA_002360325.1 Salinicoccus sp. UBA3372
AAGGTGCCCAAATAAATGGTGCTCTGATGCTGGTCCAGACTTTGCAGAGAGGGTATATTATTGGTTTTATATTTAAACTCACTGTCATAATCATCTTCGATTATAAACCTGTTCTCCTTTTTGGAAGCCCAGTTCAGCAGCTCGATCCGTCTTGAAATCGGCATGATTCTGCCTGTTGGAAAGTGATGGGACGGCGTGACAAATAAGAAATCGGCATTGGACTGTTCAACCTGGCTGATGTCTATCCCCTTATCATCGATATTCATCAATTTCACTTCCAGTCCGAGAGTGTTGACTAGTAATGAATGAATTCTTGAATATCCGGGAGACTCCATTGCCACTGTTGTATCCTTCGGCTGCATCTGCATCAGTGACTGGACCAGGGGCTGTGCACCTGCGCTGAGTACAATCTGTTCCGGTTCACAGTTTACACCCCTGTTCAGGGAGATGAGTTTCGCAATGCTTTCCCTCACGATGTATGGCCCCTGCGGGTGGCCGATGACACCCAGTTCATCTGCGTGATTGGTGATGGCATCGCGTTCAGCTTTCAGCCATTCCTTAAAAGGGAAGTTTTCCACGTCGGCCGTCATGTGTGAAAGGGACAGCCATCCTTCCTTGTCCATCGGCTGTTCTTTTAGCTCTTCAGGGAACTGGTATGGTTTTGTTTTTGGAGATTTGAATTGAGTAATCTCTTCCACGTAGTATCCGCTGCGCTCAATTGTATATATGTATCCTTCGGCCAGAAGCTGTTCATAAGCATTGGTGACTGTATTGATACTGATATCCAGCTGTTCAGCCAATGTTCTTTTGGCCGGCAGCTTTTCATGGGTTTTAAATTTTCTGTCAAGAATATCCTCTTTCAGCTGCTTATAAATCCTTTGATATAAATAGCCTGAATCCCCATTTTTATCGATATTAAACAAATAAATGATCATCATCCCCTTTGTGACACTAATGATTTTACAAATAAGTTCCTTTTAAACATATCAAAATAATGGAGTAACAATCAATGATTTATAATGTTTCATCCCGCCGATTGTCAGAAATGGAGTAAGGAAGAGTGTTATTTGGTATAATTGCACAAATAGTTACTGTATGAGGATGCACGAGACAATCTGAAATATCGAAGGGGGTCTATCATTGCAGGGGAATTTTAAATATTTAAAAGGGTTCGGTATGCTTACACGTATTTTAGCAGTCGCTTTTTCGAGTTTTGTCACAGTATTGTCCACTTCGATTCCGTTGATTTTATATTACCCGGAACTCGACAATGGGACTGTATTTCTGTTGATCGGTGTTTTGCTGCTGGGCTCCTTTTTGACTCACGGGCTCTTGACTCATATCGTCAATGATCTTATTGATTTTAAATCAGGTACAGATGAGCATAGTCCGGGTATACTTTCAGGAGGCAGCCGGGTCATTCAAACTAAGCAGTTTACATACAGTCAGCTGAAATTATTCGGTATCGTCTTAAGTGCTGTCATGATGCTTGCAGCCATATTGTTTTTCACTTTCGGTCATATCGAACTCGGGATACTGACGGTCATCGGCATATGGGGCGCGCTCTCCTATTCAATAAAACCGTTCATTTTTGCATATAGGCCGCTGGCGGGGGAGTGGCTCAGCCTCTTTCCGTCCATGCTGTTTTTAGGACTGGCTGCACCGTGGATCATACTGGATTCAATTCCTTTATGGGCCTGGTTCAACGCAGCAATCAATGCGATATGGTGTATGTCGTGGGTGATGGTGCATCATATCCCGGATATTGATGCCGATCAGCGGGCGCGGCCTGTAAAGCGGACGACAGTGCTCTATGCGGCTGACAAATGGGGAAGACGGGCGGCTCATTGGCCGGCAGCTGCTTATTTGATATTGGTTGCAGTGCTTGCGGTGATTATGACATCGACCCGTGAACTTGCCGGTCTGGTGACATTGATTCTTTCAATCGTCACCGTGCTCATGCTTTTTGATATGAAGAACAGTGATGTTGAAGCGGTGACGTCTGTTGAAAAAAAGATGCTGATCGTGGCGTCTGTCACAGCAATATTGTTAGGGCTGACAATATAAACCGTATGGTTGATTCGCCGCTGTATATGATAAAAACAGAATTATATCCGGTAAAGACCGGATATGATTGCCGGAACTAAAATGACAGAGAAGGGGGCGTATTAATTCATGAACCGTAAAAAGAAAGTGTGGTTATCAATCGGTGTACTGGTTTTAGTCTTTTTGATCATCATCCCTTTGACGGTGGGGCTGTTCAATCATTTCAAGTCGACACCGGAAAATATCACATATGAAAGTGAAGTGCATTCTACTGATTCAGTGGAGTTTCTTTATGATTTGACTTATGCAGATGCTGAAGGTGAAGAAACGCATGAGCAGGAGATTTTTGATGAAGTATTCCAGATGATCGATGAAGCTGAGGAGTTTTTGCTGATCGACATGTTCTTGTTCAACGATGATTATGACCATGGAGATCCTGAGTTGGAATTTCCGGCTTTGTCTTATGAACTTTCCGATGCGCTTATAGAAAAGAAGACTGAGAATCCTGATATGGAAATCATTTTTATTACGGATCCGATAAATACTTTCTATAAAACTTATGAACCGCCTCAAATCAAAAAGATGACAGAGGCCGGGATATCGGTCCATCAGACAGATCTGACGCCGCTCCGGGATTCCAATCCGCTGTACTCGAGCTTTTACAGATCATATCTGCAGTGGTTTGGTTCGTCATCTGCTGAATGGCTGCCGAATGTTCTGAGACCGGAAGGCCCTGAAGTGAATTTACGTTCTTACTTCAGCATGCTGAATTTCAAGGTGAATCACAGGAAGACGATCATGCATGAAGATTCGGCACTGGTTATGTCTGCGAACCCTCATGACGCCAGTTTTTATCATTCTAATATCGCATTCAAAGTCGAAGGCGGCATATTGGAAGACTTGATGGCTTCCGAACGTGCTGTATTGGATATGGCAGGGGTGGACAGCTCTGTTATTGATGATTTTGAAGTGAACACCGAGTCTGCGGAAGAGGGAGAATATGATATACGTCTTGTGACGGAAGGGAAAGTGAAAGAGCAACTGCTGGATATGATCGGGAGTGCAGAGTCCGGAGACGTAATCCAGACCGGGATGTTCTATATTTCTGACAGAGGCGTCATCAACGCACTTAAGGATGCCCTGGACCGTGATGTACATGTACAGATGGTGCTGGATGTGAATCAGGATGCCTTCGGAAATGAAAAGATCGGCATTCCAAACAGGCCCGCTGCCGCTGAACTGATGGACCATGATAAACAGCCCGAAATCCGCTGGTATGAATCCCACGGGGAACAGTTTCACGCAAAGTTTTTGATGGTGCAGTCGCATGATGAAATTACAATTACCGGCGGTTCTTCAAACTTTACAAGAAGAAATATAGAGGATTATAACCTTGAAACAAACCTGACAGTGACAGGCTCTTCAGACTCTGAACTCATGACTGAAGTGACCGGCTATTATGACCGTATCTGGAATAACGAAGACGGGATATACACTGTCGACTATGAAACATACCGTGAAGATATATGGTGGAAAAACATATTATACAGAATTCAGGAAGATACCGGACTGTCCACTTTTTAGGGAAATATGTTTATGGCATGTATGATAGGGGAATTTAACTTATGAAAGATGAATTTGATCTTCATAGGAGGCGTAAAAAATGAGAAGTATTATTTATATTATTGGTCTCATAGTAGTAATCGCAGCTGTATTATCGTTAATCGGCTTAATATAATTGATAAAAATGAAAATAACATTTATGGATATGAAAGCAGGACCACGCATAAGTTCAGCATTATGAGCTTTTATTATGCGTGGTCTTTTAATCTGTTTAATTTTCGATTTTAAATTCAAATTTTTCCTCGCCGGTCTGTTCTCCGGCTGAATATGTGCGTTCCACAAAAGTGACGTTATTTTCGTGATCGATTAAAATGACGGTGGAGCAGCGCGTGCCGTACTTATCCATATTGATGAACAGCGGGGATAAATTTGTCTCAATCTCTTTTGACAGGCCGGTGTCAGGAAGATCTTTATTTTCAGCGGTATCATTATCCCTGAGCAGGCGGAACAGAGCATCGATATCGCCGTCATCATTTTCCATGATGTTTTTCAAGCCCTCTTTGCCTTTGACAACTTTAGGCCAAGGCGTGTCCAGATGATGGTTGGACAGTCCGTGCAGACCGTTGTCGACCTTGATGACTTCATTATCATAGTTATTCAAATAAAAAACCTCATCCTGGCTGCCGACAAGAAGGTTGAAGCCTGCATAGTCGCTTCCGGTTTTTGAAATGTCATTCAAGTAATCCGACGGATTTTGATTGCCGGTCAAATAACCGCTCACCAGATGACCACGGGATTTCTGGTGTGTGGACAGAAGTTCTTTTGTATTGCGGATGTTCGTCAGGGCAGAGATTCTGCCGCTCTTTGTGATGCCGAGCCATGTCCCCATACCGCGAAGGTCCCTGCCGCCCAATATGTGCGGGTGTTCTTCCCAGTAGTGTGCCTCTTTCGTCGGACGGCTGTACTCTTCATCCCTGTTCGCAGCCATGACGAGTTTATATTTACTGTGGTTATTCAGATGAAAATTGATTAAACACATGGAATCATTCCTATCTGTTTCAAGTTACATAATATTATACTTAAAATCGGCAATGTGCTCCAATATGTTGATTTTAAAGGGTGTAATGTACTGTAAAGCGGAAAGGAATGGCCGGGTTATGACGGTCCACAAAACAACAAAAAACGGATGGAAATTAATCCATCCGTCCGGTTAAACTTATTATTTCAATGTTTTATGGACAGAAGCGTCGAAGATGTCTTCTACTGCTTCATCCAATGTAGTGTTGAACTCGTCATCCGTCAATTCTTCTTTCAGGTCAGAAGCAAGTGCTCTGGAGAAGCTGGCGATGAGGCCGTCGTTCTCCTTCAGCTTGTCATTTGCCTGACGGCGTGTATATCCGCCGGAAAGAGCAACCACTCTGATAACCTGCGGGTGGTCTATAAGCTCTTTGAAAAGGTTTGCTTTTGTCGGAATAGTAAGTTTCAGCATTACATATTCATCATCGTTCAATTGATTTAAGTGATTCATGATTTCATTTTTAAGAATTTCTTCAATCTCTTCTTTTTCTTCAGCGTGGATATTCACTTCGGGTTCGATAATCGGTACAAGGCCGGAGGCTACCGTGCGTTTACCAATTTCAAACTGTTGTTCTACAACAGCTTTGATACCTGATTCATTCGCTTCCAAAATGTTGGAACGCATTTTAGTACCGAAGATATTGCGTTCTACTGCTCGTGACAGAAGATCATCCAGGTCCGGCATAGGTTTCATAAGCTGAACACCATGCTCTTCATCAGCCAGACCTTTATCCACTTTCAAGAATGGGACGATGCCTTTGTCCGCTAAATAATCACCAGTGTATTTACCGTCGATTGTACGGTCCATTGTCTGTTCAAATAAAATTGCTGCAAGAACTCTCTCTTTGTTGAAAGAAGGTGAAGTAATGATACGTGAGCGCATTTTATGCACCAGATCAAACATTTCCTCTTCGTTTGAATACTGATCTTCATCAATTCCATATGCTTTCAAAGCTTTTGGAGTACTGCCGCCACTCTGGTCGAGTGCAGCGATAAAACCATCATCATTCTTCATTCTGTTAAATTGTTCCTGATTCACTCAAATCACTCCTAAATAATTTACTCTTCATCTCTAGTATGCAAAAAAACGAGGATTGATGCAACGATTTACTAAGTTTAGTCCTTATATAAAATGAGTACAGCAAAAGTACTGCCGACTGAAAACTTGATATCGATAATTTCAGCATAAGCATTTTCATACATGAACTCATTAATTTTCTTGTCCAGTCCCTTGTCAGTCATTGCACTTAATGTTTTTGTTTTCATCAATATCCCCCCTGGTTACTATTTTACCCGATTATCATAAATTAAATGAGCTTTTTCTTTTATTTTCAAAAATTATTCCGATAATCAGCATCGCTATGATGAAGAGAATAAGAATCATCACGTGGATGAAACTTTCAGACCATGTTATGCCGGGTTCGGCATAGATCTGGGTGAAGTGGTAGAGCGGCAGGAATCTTGCGATATTCTGAACCGTCTCCCCGAGCACTTCTTCAGGAATAAAGATCCCGGATAAAAACGCCATACCGATGGAGATGAAATTTGCTATGCCGTTGATCAGAAA
>DEQG01000007.1:6319-12281 GCA_002360325.1 Salinicoccus sp. UBA3372
GATCAGCAGGAGTGCGACGAAAATTTTATCCAGCGGTACACCATCGAGGCTGTCCCATCTGATGAATATTCCGCCGAAAAACAGGATGAGTACCGAGAAGAGGCCCATGATGCTCTGTGCGCTGATGATCTGTGTCGTATATGAAACAGTTTTCATTGGAGACACTCTGACCCTGTCTCTGAGTTCCGGTTTATTAAATTCTGTCATGATGTTGCCGATGAACAGGAGAAGCAGCAGCATGATGATATAGCCAGCAAAGTTCGTATAAAACTTCATCCCTTCAAAGTCGGATGCTTCGGCAGCATCTTCCGGATTGGCGATATTGACCGGGACGCCGTGCCCAAGTGTCGATAATGTATTTTTCGTATCGACTGTTCCGGTATAATTATAATCTGCATTCAGAAATCGGAAATACTTTGACACTTCGTTGTTCAAATGTATGCTTCCGCCGCCTCTCGGATCGGTGAGTATTTCAACCGTTGAAGCACCATTGACGAACTTTGACTCGATGTTTTCATCAATGATGACTGCACCGCTGATTTCCATCAGATAAACTTCTTCTACAACTTGATCTCTGTCGTAATCACTGACGACATCAACTTCGTTATTCGTACTCAAATAATCAATCAGGCCGTCGGCGATTTCAGAATCTGACTGGTTGACGATTTTTATATCCATCGAACGTGTTTCAAACACATCAGCAGACTGGTTCTGTGCAAACAGCACCGCGATGCCGAAGAACAGAAAGGTGACAATGATGACCATTATTTTATATCTCCAGAAATGAAGGAGCATCCCTTTAAAGACTGTCATATTGTTTCCTCCTCAAGGCGACTAAAGTAAATACGAACATGACGACGGCAATACCGATCAAGATTCCGAGTGTCAACATGTAATCATCAAAGTTGTCCATCAGGTTGATTCTGAACAGTGTATCTGTCAGGCGGGCGACAGGATTGAGGCTGTTGAGGAGAGGCAGGTGTTCATTCACCAGCACTCTCACTGCAGGACCGATCATCCCTGCACTGAACGTCAGCGCAAGTAAAACAATGATACCGACAAATGTTTTGAAGTTTGCATTGATCTTCGGAAACAATCCGACGGCAAAGCCGATGCCTATGCCTGCAATATTACCGAAGATGAGCAGGAGGACAGTCGGCAGAAATGCACTGAACAACGTGCCCTGATAAAATATCATCAAAAATGCAATGATGAGTGAATTGGTCAGAAGACCGAGGCCGAGGGCACCGACAGCACTCGCCATCAGCATTTTCGTCTTGCTGTATGGACTCGCCTGGAATCTTGCGCCCATCGTGCTCAAATTCGGCTGCATCGTTGTGACGAACTCGATGCTCGAAAACATCGTATAGAAAACCATCATGGCAATCAGAGAGTAGAACATGATCACCTGCGGTTCACGGTCGGCATCTGTTTCCACAATAAAATTATTATCAAAGGTGAAATTTTCGGCTGGAATGCCGCTTTCATACATCTGGGTGATTTCATTCAGAACAGATTCAAGTATTGTCTGATCCAGACCGCTGCTGGTTACAAGCAGTTCATTATCTTCTGTAATGAAACCCGACAGCTCGTCANNCCTCCATCAAAGTCAGCGCCTGTGACTCTGTTGTTTCCGTCATTTCCAGAATTTCAACTTCCTCCAATATGACGGCCAGCTGATGTTCTTCTGTAATGCCGACCGGGATATCTTCCATACCGTCACCGGTAATATTGGAAGTTGTCAATATAAAAAGGATGGACAGCAAAAGCGGATAGAGCAGTGTCCAGAACCAGTAGCCGAAGTCTTTGAAATTAATCAGCACCATCTGGTATGTCATTTTCAAAATACCCATCAGTCCCTCAGCTCCTTGCCTGTCAACTCAAGGAAGATATTGCTTAGTGATGTCTTTTCACTTGAAATCTGGGTGTAGGTCAACTGATTCTCTTCTATGAATTTTATTAGATTCGGTAAATTGTTCTGATGTTTTTCAAACTGGATGGTGTAAAGATCATCGCTCTTTTTGACATTGACGACATTAGGGAGTGATTTCAGTTTTTTACGCAGATCTTCGTCATCCAAAAAGCTGACAGTAATGCTTTCCTGTGTGGAAATGGATTTCTGCAGTTCGTTCAAAGTGCCCTGTGCGACATTGCGGCCGTTGTCCATAATGACAAGGCGGTCACACAGATCTTCCGCCTCTTCCAGATAGTGGGTGGTATAGACAACGGTTGTCCCGTTCTCTTTCATCTTCTTGATGCCTTCCAGTATAAAATTCCTGCTCTGTGCATCCACTGCGACCGTCGGTTCATCCAGAAACAGAAGGTCCGGTTTATGGGCGATGCCGCAGGCGATGTTGAGGCGTCTTTTCAGTCCGCCGCTCAACTGTCTGGGGCTGAATTTCCTGTATTTATCAAGGCCGACGAACTCTATCGCTTCATCAACAAGTCCTTTTCGGACTGTGCTGTCTTTAACATACAGGCCGCAGAAAAAGCTGATGTTTTCCACGACATTCAAATTATCGAAAACTGCGATTTCCTGCGGGACGACACCGGTCCGTTCTTTTATATCATTGTTATTCGGATTGACTGTTTCTCCGAAAATTTCAATCTCTCCCTGATCGAACTTCAATATGGAGAGCATGCAGTTTATGGCTGTCGTTTTACCGCAGCCGTTCGGGCCGAGCAGACCGATAATTTCATTTTCATCTGCCGAAAATGAAAAATGGTCCAGTGCGATGACTTCTTTATACCGTTTGATCACATCTTTCATGAGTATCATTTTTAAGCCCCTCCTATTACATTTGTTAATTTAAGTTTATAATATAAATTAAGGTGAGGTTAGTGTCCTCTGTAATGAAGTGATATGACATTTGTCATGGGATGGGGTGAATTTAATGCGTGATATATTGGAAAAAATGACGATGTTCATGATGGTGACGCTGATCTACGTACTGTTCAGTGATGAATCGAGTGTGTTTATAGTACTCACAGCGTTTATCATCTTATTCCTGCCGGAAGTGCTGAATATTAAATATTTGCTGGAAAGCATCACGGTGCTGTTTATTGTGCTCGTCTTTATAAATATGGAATGGATTTATTATTTACCGCTGCTGACATTGTTCGTACATAACAAATATGGAAAGTGGGCATACTTTCTGCTGCTGGTTTTTGTCATATATGAAGAGTGGCTGCTGATGGTATTTTCTTTGGCCGGGCTTTATTTGTCGGCATTGAATTTGAAACTCGCGTCGCTGGAGTCGGATAATAGGAAAATCAGGGACCGGCTGACCCATGATAATATGCAGTTGAAGGAGAAACATAATGAATTGATGAAAAGTCATGAAAAAGAAGTGTTCAGCGCCAGTTTGAATGAACGTAACAGAATCGCCCGCGATATGCATGATGCGCTGGGACATTCATTATCGAGCAGTATTTTACTGATAGAATCACTGCAGTATGTGGATGATGGAGAGAAAATAAAATCCTCACTGAAGACGCTTCAGGAGCGGTTGAAATCGGGGATGGATGATATCAGAGGAAGCATCCATCATCTGTATGACACATCGATCGACTTCAGGAGCAGGGTGGAAAGTTATGTTGATGATATGCAGCCGGATTATGATATCGACTTTCAATACAATGTCGAGATGCCGATGTCCCATGAATTGAAGCTGGATCTGTTATCCGTCGTCATGGAATCGCTGACGAACATCCGCAAGCATTCAGATGCGACCGCAGTCAGCATAATCATCAGAGAGCATCCGGAGTACATTATCATCGCAATCAAGGATAATGGCAGCCACAGCAAAAAGAGTGAACACGGCATGGGACTCCATTCCATGAAAGAGACCATACGCAAGTATAACGGGGTGTTCAATACGATGGATGATGATGGCTTTAAAGTCCATGTTTTCCTGTATAAGGAGGAATTATAAAATGAACGTAATCATAGTTGACGACGATGCACTCGTTGTTTCTGCACTGACGACGATTGTCGAGAGTTCAGGACATACGGTGATAGCGACGGGGAACAGCGGCAGGGAAGCGGTCCGGTTATTTGATACACATCATCCTGACCTTCTGATGACGGATATCCGCATGGAAGATCTGACGGGACTGGATGCGAGCAAGATCATTCTGGACAGATATGAAGATGCAAACATACTGCTGATCACAACTTTCAAAGATGATGAATATATTTCCGAAGCACTGAGAGTGGGATGCAAGGGGTATCTTCTCAAAGATAATTTTACCGGCATCGTCCCCGCCGTGCAGGCGATAGAAGCAGGCAATATGGTATTCGACAGCAATATCGTGAAAAGCATGTCTGCAGCATCGAGCCGTAAAAATCTGGATGAACTGTCGGAGCGTGAATGGGATATTCTCGAATTGGTCGCAGAAGGCCTGAACAATAAAGAAATCTCCGAACGGTTATATTTAAGTGAAGGCACCGTCAGAAATTATATTTCCCAGATGCTCGGTAAACTGGAACTCAGGGACAGGACACAGCTCGCGGTCTATTATTATAAAAAATAGGTGATCATGTGGAAATAAAGATCAGGAAAGTACGTGTGGAAGACTCAGAAAGAGTGGCTGAAATCTGCCGTAACGGTTGGCTGGATACTGTCGATGACCGGTTGTCGGAGACATATAAGATTAAAAATGTCGGATTTTGGTATACTCCGGAGAAAGTCGAACAGGATATCAGAAAGGGTCAGTACAGTTTTGTGGCTGTAGCTGATAATATCGTTGCCGGTGTCATCGGCGGCGGGATGATCAGCAGCAGGGATAATGAAATCTTTGTATTTTATATGGCCCGGAACTACCGCTATATGGGGATAGGAAAACGGCTGCTCCATGTCTTCACCGAACATTTCAAGAAAAAAGGCGCGTCTGTCCAGTGGGCGTCTGTGCAGGAGGGGAATTCGCCCGGGATGCCGTTTTACGAGTCCAACGGTTTTTATTTTCAAAGCGTGAAAGAGACGGATACGGGCACAGGAGAAGTTCAGAGGTCATTAAGGATGAAAAGGGAGCTTGAATAATATGAAGAGAATACTGGATTGCTGTGCATCGGATTTTTTGAATATGACGGGTCAGAATCTGAAACAGTCGGTTATGGCGAGTGAGGGCCGGGTGATCATGGCTGAAACGATGACAACGCCCGAGCCGCTCATTCCGGATATTACGAATGCGGAGCTTGCTGCGTCGTTTGGGGCGGATATTGTTTTGTTGAATCTGTTTGATGTATTTGAGCCTTCGGTCAGGGGGCTGGACGTTGAGAATGGCGATGAAGTCATTTATGAATTGAAGCGGCTGCTTGGCCGGCCCATCGGGGTCAATCTGGAACCGGTGGACGCCGGTGCAGATGCGTATGAAGCTCTGGACGAAGTGCCGGATGGGAGAATCGCTACGCTTGAAAGTCTGAAGCGTGCCCGTGAATTGGAATTTGATTTCGTGTGTCTGACAGGCAATCCGAAAACGGGTGTGACAAATGATATGACGATTGAAGCGATCAGGAATGCGCGGGAAATTTTCGGGGAAGACGGCCTGATTATTTCCGGCAAGATGCACGGGGCCGGTGTCTCCGGTGAATCGGGCGGTGACATCATTTCTGAGCAGGTGATAGAGCAGTTTACATCTGCAGGAGCGGATATCATACTGATGCCGGCACCGGGAACGGTACCCGGGATGACCGTGGATAAAGCGCAGAAATATGTGGACTGTGCTCATAAAAATGGAGCGCTTGCGCTGCTTACAATCGGCACTTCACAGGAAGGTGCAGATGAACATACAATCAGGCAGATTGCGCTCAACTCCAAGATGGCAGGTGCGGACATGTATCATCTCGGAGATACAGGGTATTACGGCATCGCCGTGCCGGAAAATATAATGGCTTATTCCATTGCAGTCCGCGGCCGCCGTCATACATATGTGCGGATGGGCCGATCGGTGAACCGTTAGA
>DEQG01000114.1 GCA_002360325.1 Salinicoccus sp. UBA3372
CCATACACCCCACATAAAATATTTTGAAAAAATGTTCATATAATATCAGGGTACATGCTACATATTCTCTAAGATGACTGATCGTTAATCCTTTACCCTTCGTTTTCAACATAAACTAAAACACGTCTGCCAAAACAAGTTTGACAGACGTGATAATTTTATTCCATTCCCGTAATTCTCATGACATCTCTTGCGATCATCAGCTCTTCATTCGTCGGGATGATGATGATTTTCACCGGTGAATATGGATGATTGATGAATTTTTCCTGACCTCTGACATCATTCATCGTTTCATCGAAATAAACACCCATGAACTCGAGGCCGTTAACCACTTTTGCTCTGACGACATCGGAGTTTTCGCCGACGCCTGCTGTAAAGATGATCGCATCGAGTCCGCCCATCCTTGTTGCATATGATCCCATGTACTTATGGATTCTTTCACCAAATACATTCAGTGCAAGTTCTGCACGGGAGTTGCCCTTTTTGGCTTCTTCCTCTATATCCCGCAGATCACTGGAAAAACCGCTGACGCCGAGCAGTCCTGATTCTTTGTTCAGTACATTCAGCACTTCAGTCGCCGTTTTACCCGTCTTCTCCATTATATAGGGGATCAGCGCCGGGTCTAGGTTGCCTGAACGTGTACCCATCGTCACACCTGCCAGCGGCGTAAAGCCCATCGATGTATCAATCGACTTTCCGCCCTTTACGGCTGCGATGCTCGCGCCGTTCCCCAGATGACAGCTGATCAGCCGAAGCTCTTCCAGAGGCCTGCCAAGCATTTCACTCGCTCTGCCGGTCACATATTTATGACTTGTACCGTGAAAACCGTATTTTCTGATGCCGTAGTCTTTGTAATAACTGTAAGGCAAGCTGTACAAATAAGAACTTTCCGGCATCGACTGATGGAATGATGTATCGAATACCGCAACGTGCGGTACATCCGGAAGCTGCTCTCTGAATGCTTTGATGCCCATAAGGTTCGCCGGGTTATGTAACGGCGCCAGCTCACTCAGTTCATCAATTTTTTCAACGACTTCATCCGTGATCAGCACTGAATCCTCAAATGTTTCGCCGCCGTGGACCACTCTGTGCCCGGAACCGATGATGTCATTGATATCTTCGATCACTTCCAATTTCAGCAGTTCATCCAGCATCGCATCGACTGCATCTTCATGACTCTCAAAATCACGTTCCTGGACTTTCTTTTCACCGTCTACAGTTACGGAAAATATACCGTTCCTGAGTCCGATTCTTTCGACTACCCCTTTGGCGATCTCAACTTCTTCAGGCATCTCAAACAGCTGAAATTTAAAAGAGGAGCTTCCTGCGTTCATCGCTATAATTTTAGTCACATTCCCACCTACTTTTTCTTACTGGTATAAGTATCGTACCATGTGTTTGTTCTATCCAGGAATAATTTCATCTGTTCTGCATTTTTGAAATCCGGTACGTCCCCGATGAGTACTTCAATATCTTCTATCGGTTTATAACCTTTCTTCAATACGATGACCGATTTATGCATGTTTTCTGTTTTGAATAATGTATCCGGTAAATTTAAAAACATCAACAATGTTGCTTCTGTTGAAATATATTCTTTGATTGTTTCATTATTCTCTTCCAGAATGTTCGATGGTACGACAAAGATTCCGATGCCGTCATCTTCAACATGGCCCATGGCCGCTTCCAGCATCAACAGGTGCGCAAAACTTTTCCCCTCTTTGAATGCCGTTGTAAAACCTTCAACCGGCAGCGGATAGTAGCCTATTGGCAGGTCGCCGATCGCAATGTCCGCTTTGTTCAGCTTCGCAGGCTCGATAATATTATGCGGGTATATATCCATCGGTACTTTTAAAAAGTCACACAGTGCGACATTGAACCGTGACAATACAGGATCCACTTCAACACCGTGGAAATTCACCTGATCCACATGCTCTTTCACTGTCATGGACAGATGACCTGTTCCACTGCCCGCGTCCAGCAGGTTGATATGATCTTTTTCTTTGAACAGGCCGACCAGATGCGCTATCAGATATCCGATCGTATCCGGAGTCAACTGATGGTTTGCCTGAACACTTTCTTCATTCAGCTGATACAGATAAGCAAATTGAACCGCTTTCCTCAAGTCTGCATATTCATATTTGCCGTCATCGGTCTGAAGTGTCAGCAAAGATTCCATCAATGCTTCGATTCTGGATATCTCACTGTTATCTTTCAGGACAGCTTCAGTTTCATCGACGATCAACTGATAGATTTCTTCCAAATTACTCTTTGCCATTTTATCCCCACTCACATAAAAATACGGACTGCCCGAGGTCGAACAGTCCCTTTTCAAACATTATAATATATACTATAAAGATTTTAAAGCATCGACCGCTGCATCATAGTCCGGCGGATTCGTACCTTCTGAAACATATTCCACGTGCACCACTTTATCATTCTCATCGATGACGAACACGCTTCGTGCCTGCAGTCGCAGCTCATCCATCACTGTACCGTAGTTTTTGCCGAATGACAGATCTTTATGGTCGCTGAGCGTGATTGCATTTTCAATACCTTCATTTGCACACCATTTCGACTGTGCAAACGGTAAGTCATTTGAAATGGTGATGACAACCGCGTTGTCCACAGAGCCTGCATCTTCATTGAATTTTTTAGTCTGCGTGCTGCAAAGACCTGTATCCAGTGAAGGCACCACACTGATCAATTTTTTCTTCCCATTATAATCGGAAAGGCTTACTTCTTCCAGGCTGTTGTTCAAAACTGTAAAATCAGGTGCAGTATCTCCAACTTTGACTTCATTACCACTGACTGTTACCGGATTACCTTGAAACGTGACTTCTGCCATTGTACAAATCATCCTCCTGATATTTAATTTCTTCATCTCTCATTATACGCTCTTTAATTTCATTTTTATACTGATAGTAACTATTCTTCACCACATACGTATCCGCAAAATAATCATGCAGCCCGATACGGCGTTCTGTGAACAGCACCATCAGATAAGGCAGATACCATAAAAAGTTATTGATATAGCGTCCTACAAGCTCGCGGAATATCACCTGTGACCATGACAACTTTTCAGAATTCGCGCTGACTACCGTAATGCCGGTAATCATTTTACCGAGCGTCGCCTGTGCGAAATACGTCATCAGTATAAAGTACAGGAAATAAAGTGTGCCTGAAGCGATGTTTGCGATACTCAGCATCGGTGTCAGAAAGTAGATGTCCCCTATGCCCAAGAGCTGAAGGAGCGGATAGATGATGATCTGACTCAGACCCCATATTGCGAGGCCATCAATTATAAATGCCACTGCCCGGTTGAAGAATGAAGCACTGGACATGTAATCCAGCTTATCCGCCAAAGTGCTTCGTTCCGGTTGGTATCTTACATCATTTTGTTGTGCACTTTCCATATTATCCCTCCTTATCTTTCATACAGGTACATAGGCTGAAGTCCCTGACGGTTGTTGATCAGCTGTTCTACACGCGCGATATCGTTCTGTCCCGTTATCTCGCCGAAGATGCTTTCAACGCCATAGCTCAGGCTGATGCTCGTGAAATTATTTGCATAGCCGTATTCAATGACTTCCGGATTACCGCCGATTTCTTCCTTTAATGCCGCCGTTGCATCTTCAATATGGCCGAGCTGGTCGACAAGTCCGTTGTCGACTGCATCTTCACCAAGGTATATGCGGCCGTCTGCAACATTTCTCACTTCGTCTTCACTCATGCCGCGGCCGTCTGCAACGACTTCCACGAAATCATCAAACATGGAATCCACCATGCCCTGAACATATCTCGCTTCCTCTTCACTCGGATCTTTTGTTGCACTCAGCATCTCTTTCATATCGCCGCTGGTGTAACTGTTGAACTCGATACCGAGATCTTCAGCGAGCTGCTGGAAGTTTATCGACTGCATGATGACACCGATGGAACCTGTCAAAGTTTCTTCAGATGCGAAAATCTGATCGGCAGGTGCAGACACATAGTAACCGCCTGAAGCAGCCATACCGCCCATTGAACTGTAAATTATTTTGCCGGCTTCCTTGGCCTGTACAAGGTATTTATGTATCTCCGCCGACTCATATACACCGCCGCCCGGTGAATCCACATTCAAAAGCACACCTTTGATTGCGTCATCTTCAATCACCTGTTTCAAAGACTCGATGATCAGCTGATGGTTATATTCCTGCGGTGCAAACATGCTTTGCTGATTGCCCGTATCCACCATCGTCCCTTCAATATTGATCATTGCAATCTTACTGTTCGGATCGCCCTGTTCCACCACCTGTGACGGCGGGAATTCACCTCCTGCAATCTGATCAAATGTTTCCTGAAAATCACTTGCCCATAAATTGGTGAAAATCGAAAAGAAAATTCCGAATACCAAAAGCGTGGCTGCAATTACTGCCGCTATTATACGCTTCATAAAAACACTCCCTAATATTTAATCCAATGCCAATTTTATGATAACATATAGATGATACAGTCAAATAGAGTTAAGGGGCGGTAAGCATGAATAAGTTTGAAAATGTCTATTTCTTTGACCCTTTTGGAAAAGATACAGAGAGAATCAGAAAAGACTTGATAGAAGTATTTAATAATATCGGCATCCGTACAGTGAAGACGAGCAAAGAGGCAGATCTCATCGCTTCCATCGGCGGAGACGGGACCTTCCTGCAGGCTGTCCGAAAAACCGGATTCAGGGACGACTGCGTATACATAGGAATTGCAATCGAGAAAGACGATTACATGTATGTCGACTTCGATTATAAAAACAGCCACCTGATTACGGAAGCACTTACTTCCGAAGACACAGAAGTACGCAATTATCCTGCGATTGAAGTGAAGATCAACGATAATCAGCCGAGCTTCTGTTTAAATGAGTTCACACTACGTTCCAGCATCGTCAAAACAATCATGATGGACATTTATATCGATGACTTTTTATTTGAACAATTTCACGGTGACGGTGTTCTTGTCTGTACACCGACCGGCTCCACAGGATATAACAGATCACTGGGCGGCGCGGTGGTGGATCCTTTGGTGAAGGCCATCCAGGTGACAGAGCTCGCCAGTGTCAACAACAACAAATACCGTACGCTCGGTACAAGCTTTCTGCTGAATAAAGACCGTCCGCTTACATTGATGATTGATAAGAACAAAGATTATTACCCGATCATGTCTCTGGACAACGAGGCGCTCAGTCTGCAAAACACGGAACAGGTACGGATTCGTGTAGCTGACAGAATCATCAAAACACTGAGACTGCCAAACAATACTTTCTGGCATAAAACACAAAGAAACTTCCTGTAATCAGGAAGTTTCTTTTTTACATTATAATAATTCCTCAAATTCTGTACCTGCCTCTTTATCCGCAGATGATGCATATGTTTCAATACCGGCGACCGCTTTATCAATCATCGGTTCAAAATCCACACGCTCTTCAAAATGCTTCACCTTTTCAAGTGAAGGTTTCGTCTTCGGTGACTTCGGCTTGAATATCGTACAGCAGTCTTCAAACGGCAGAATCGATGTTTCATATGTGCCGAACTGCTTGGCCATATTGACAATGTCATTCTTCTCGTGTGTGAGCAGCGGTCTCAGCACCGGGAGACTCGTCACTTCATTGATTGCATACATGCTTGTCAGCGTCTGTGAAGCGACCTGCCCGAGGTTTTCTCCGTTGATGACCGCTTCTGCATCAATTTTTGCAGCCAGTTTTTCTGCGATTCTGAGCATGACTCTTCTTGTCGAAGTCATCGACAGATTATCCGGTATGCGGTCATATAAAGCCGTCTGAAGTTCTGTAAACGGCACAATGTGCAGTTTGATATCAAACCCCGTCCGTTCACTCATAATATCGACGAGCTGTTTGACCTTATCCGTCGCCTGTGGACTTGTGTAAGGCGGTGAATGGAAATGTACAGCTTCGATTTCCACACCTTTTCTCATTATATCGAGACCCGCCACAGGCGAATCAATACCGCCTGAAAGCATCAGAAGGCCTTTACCTCCTGTTCCGAGCGGCAGTCCGCCGAGACATTTTACGGAATCGTGATACATATAGATCGCATCAAGACGCACTTCAGCAGTAATCTGGTGGTCGGGCTGTCTGACATTGACGGTCAGATGGCCTGTATTTTCCAATATATGTCCGCCGAGCAGATTTTGTATATCGTGCGTCTGTAAATGAAACGACTTATCTGCCCGCTTCACTTCGATTTTAAATGTCTTATCCGCATCAAAATCATTTGCAAAAAGCAGCGCCGTCTTCTGCATTGCTTCTTCCGTCTTATCTATTTTGACTACAGGCGACACACTTAAAATGCCGCTGATCAGCTTCAATTTATCAATGACTTCGTATGCATCCTCATTGTTGATGACAATGTAGGCACGGTCACGGTTCGCCTTTATATGCACATCCATGCCTTCAAGGGCCCTGTTCATCCTTTTTCTCAGAGCACTGACGAACAGTTTTCTGTTTCTGCTTTTTAAAGTCATTTCGCCGTAGCGGATCAATATGTGATCGTATTTCATATTAAAACATCTCCTATTTCCTCGTATACCTCTTTTAATCCCTTTATCAGCATATCGACATCTTTCTCTTCAGTATCTTTCGACATGGAAATCCGGATACTGCCGTTGATGACATCAACACTCTGCCCCATCGCTGTCAATGTCTCATTCAACGTTGCAAGTTTTGATGCGCATGCGCTCGTCGTCGATACCATAATACCCTTCTCTGACAGTGCATTCACAACCACTTCGCCTTTCGCCCCTACATACGACAAGTTTAATATATGTGGAACATCGCCCGGCTGCATGACGATTGATCTATAATCCTCCAGAGCATTTCTGATCGACTGATTGTAATTTTCGATTTTCTCGAAATTACTGTCAATATTTTCATGACTCAGTCTCAATGCTTTGGCCATCGCCGCAATCGTCGGCAGATTGACCGTGCCGCTTCTTATATTATATTCGTGGCCGCCTCCGAAGAAAACCGGCGGCATTGCTTTCAATTCTTTGATCATCAGGGCACCGGAACCTTTTACGCCGTGAAATTTGTGTCCGGAAATACTCAGTGTGTCGACATTTTCATAATTGATCTTCACCTTGCCGACTGCCTGTGTGGCATCGACATGGAAGTGCGCTTTCGGAAATCCTTTCAAAATTTCCGCAGTCTCTTCGATCGGCTGGACAGCCCCGACGATATTATTGACAGCCATGACAGTGACAAAAATGACATCTCCATTCATGAGCGTTCTTAAATGCTCCATGTCTATTCTGCCATGTTCCGTCGTTTTTATAAATTTGACGTTGAACCCTTCAGATCTGTAATGTTCAATGACGTTGATCACACTCGGATGTTCAAGCTGACTGACAAGAATGGTGCTGCCGAACTTTTTCTTTCTGCTGAGCGTGCTCTGTATCGCTATATTATTGCTCTCTGTCGCTCCTGAAGTGAAGACGCAATGATGGTTCCACAGACCGAATATATCCAGAACCTGCTTTCTTGATGCTTCCAGCAGCTTTTCACTGTCCCGCCCTGCACCGTGTATGCTTGCCGTATTGAAATAATAGTTCTGATTCACTTTATTGAATGTGTTCAGTGCTTCTTCATCCGGTTTCGTCGTTGCAGCATTATCAAAATAATGCATCAAATTTCTCCTTTCATGTAAAAGGACTTAGAATATAAAATTCTAAGTCACTTCATTAACTACTTGTCGTCATATTCATTTTCGATTTTGTATGCTGCGCCGGGTTCCACTTTTTCAAGCGCCGACTTGATGATTTCCAGTGAACGTTTATATCTGCTTTCCTGGAACATCCTCTCTGCTTCACGTACTTCGGCATCAAAGCCGTGATCATCTCTTCTGTATCTGTTGCCGTACTGGATCATCACTTCCGTCAGTTCTGCATCACGCAGAAGTTCAAATGATTCCTGTTCGAACTTGTTCAGTTCCATCATGGTCTGATTCACTTTATCTTTGATGTACTGTACATTCAGAGGCGTTTTACTGAAGTACTGTTCAATGTTTCTTAAATCGATATCAAGATCATTTTTCAGTATGACGAACCTTTCAGGCACATCAGGCAGATTGGAACCGACCAGCCTGCGGTAAATATTCTCTTTTTTATCCTGGATGTAATAAGAATTTTCACGTGCCTCTTCAGCATCATCCCTCAGGTCGACCAGGTGCTCCTGAATTTGTTCCTGCTCATCGTTTATCTCGATGATCTGTTCCTTAATATGGGAAATCCTGTTTTCCACTTCACTGTATCTGGCATTCGTCTTGGACATCTCAGTGACAATCTCATCATATATGTCAACCAGACTTTCTATCTCATGCTCAAACTTTTGAATGGAGTGGATATCAGTATCATTTATATAGTACTGTTCTTTCAAATAATGAATCTCGGTTCTGAGTGTATAGTTTGAGTTTCTTGCATGGAACAATTCATCTGTGACGAGCGGCTGATCTTCATCCACTTTGATTTTCGCCTTCACTTCAAGTTCGATGAGCTCCAGTATATCATCGACATTATTGTTGATGTCATCCAGTATTTTACGCGCTTCATCAAGATCAAGTCTTGAAATCAGCGGTTCAACCAGGTTCAACTTACCTTTTAATGTAGATAATTTGTGTTCGACTCTGACGTGTTCCAGATCATAGCCGTCCGCTTTCAGATCACGGCAGCCGAATCTGATTTCCTGGAACTGTGCAGGCAGATCTTTTTGGACTTCCCTGATCAACAGCGGGATATCGTCCATATTTTCCTTCAATGTTACAAGGTCACTGTGCACTTCTTCTATGTGCTTGTTGGCACTGACATAGTTGCCGGCATTCTTCATGAGATCGTACTCGTTGATTTCCGGTTCAAAACTGTCAATGAGTTCTTCCAGGGGCCCTTCTGCCTCACCGAACTGATATGCACTCGCAAGCACATCCCTTTTCGCTTCCCGGTGAATCTTTTCAGCATCCGCCCGGGCAATCATCGCCATTTCATTGGCTTGCAATAACTCATCAATTTCACTGCTCAGCTGTTCATACTTCGTTTCAACAGAATCCAGAGTATTATCAGCCTGCTTCACTTTTTCATTACTGTCACTGAACTTGAACTTTGTTAAATCCAGTTTTGCGTCTTCAAGCAATTCTTTCGATTCATCCACCGATTCATTGTAGGAAGACTGCCATTCTTTTTGCCAACCGGAATAAAGTTCTTTTGCCTCACCATGCAGATTCAAATCTTTGACTTTAAATAATTCATCCTGAAAAGGAAGTGCTTTAACTTCTTCCAGACGATGGTATTTATTATTTAAATCCTCTAATTTTGTGTTTCTGATATAAAATACTATAGCAACCGCTATCGCGATTAAAACTATTATTCCGATAAGAATATAGACCCACATACACTTACCTCCTAAACATATAGTTAATTATAGCCTAAAAGCTTGAAACAAAAAACAGATAATTATATAATTTATAATTAAATTGATGAATAAAGGTGATTATACATGTTCACAGCCACAAATATTACAGATTATCAGCAATTGAACAAAACTCTGGTAAGTCTGATCGAAGATGAAACAGACAGAATTGCAAATTTATCAAACGCCGCGAGCCTGCTCAATTTCTATTTGAAAGATATCAATTGGGTCGGGTTTTATTTATTTGAAGAGAAATCAAACCAGCTTGTGCTTGGGCCATTCCAGGGACTGCCTGCATGTGTGAGAATCGATAACGGCAAAGGCGTATGCGGAACAGCATTCAGAGGCAATGATGTTTTCGTCGTTGATAACGTGAATGAATTCCCGGGCCACATCGCATGTGATGCCAACAGTAAATCTGAAATTGTCGTCCCTATCTATAAAGACGGAGAACCGATCGGTGTTCTTGATATCGACTCACCTTTCTTTGAAAGATTCAGTGAAGAAGACCGCACCGGATTGATCGCCTTTATAGACGTTTTAAAGAAATATATTTAATGCCTTGACTTATACATATATTTTATGTAGAATAAACTATTGTGTAAATGAACGGATTAAGTAGCTTACAATCATTATATGTCAGTATATGGTTCCCGATGGTTGGTATGTGTTGCGTAACCAATGCTATGAGGCGAAGACACTTTAAATCATATACCCATATGGGCGGTTGTTACCTTATGATGTTTATTGCATAAATAAAACACAATAAGGAGGAGTCATTATGGCTCGTTTTACAGGTTCAGTTTGGAAAAAGTCCCGTCGTCTTGGTATCTCCCTGACAGGTACGGGTAAAGAGTTGGAGCGTCGTCCGTATGCACCAGGTGACCACGGTCCGACACAAAGAAAGAAAATTTCAGAATACGGTCTTCAGCTTCAGGAGAA
>DEQG01000136.1:0-10520 GCA_002360325.1 Salinicoccus sp. UBA3372
CGAGAAAGTGATGATAGTCGAGCTCGGATTCGACCCTGAAACTGTTGGTGTCATCAATGCATTCGACGGCGTCGGCGCCCTTGTTGCAGGTGCCGTTCTCGGAACAATTAAGCAAATCAACAGTCCGATCAGAGTGATGAAAGCCGGCCTTCAGCTTTTGGCAGTAACGTTCATGCTTTTCCTCCTGCCAATCTATGTCAGTATGCCTCAGTTCGGCACAATGATATTTTTTGCGGCAATGGGATTCACCATCGCAGTACTTGTCCAGGTGATCAACGTTCCTTTTCTCACATATATGCAGGTGATTACACCACAGAACATCAAAGGGCGGGTATTTTCTGTAATCAGCATTTTTGCGATGAACATCCAGCCTCTCGGGACTTTACTATACGGTATCCTGTATGACATCATCCCATACTGGATCATACATGTAGTAAGCTTTATATTACTGCTTGCCGCCGTCGTCATTTCGATAAAAGAAGATACAATCGAAGGCGCAAAGCAGCAGTTTATCGCTAAAACTGCCGAGACTGACGAAGATACTCCAGCAATAACCAGCGAATAGAAAATAAAATCCCGATGTAAATCAGAAAAATTTACATCGGGATTTTTTGTAAGCCGACAGCGAGAATCGAACTCGCATTTCAGCCTTACCATGGCTGCGTTCTGCCATTAAACTATGTCGGCAATTAAAAATATGTATTTCAGAACATACTTGTTTATTATAGCAGATTACTTTCAAATCTTAAAGCCCTGACGGATAATATTTTTAACCCGTCAGGGTTTTATATTTAACTCTTTATCAATTTCTTATCGACTCTGCCGTGCAAGAAGTGATACAGCACCATGCCTGCTAAAATGACGATGACAAGCAGCAGATACATGCCTCTGTATCCGGACACTGGTATGAGATAACCGAGTAAAAGCGGCCCCAGTCCGAGACCCAGGTCCAATGCAATGAAATAAGTGGAGTTGGCAAGGCCCATATTTTCACGGGGTGTCATCTTGATTGCCAGTGCCTGGATAATCGATTGGATATTGCCGTACCCCAGACCGAGTAATGCCGCTGCAATCAACAGCACAATCCCGACATATGCCTGGCTGATGACAATCATACCGAGTGCAAATGAAATGATTGCAGGATAAACGACGATATTCGCGCCTTTCTTATCCATCAGCGGTCCGGTAATCGGACGGGATAGAAGCACTGTGACACCATATACAAGGAAAAACAGGCTTCCTGCCTGAATCAGATTTATTTCCTGAGCGTATCCTGTCACAAATGATAATATGCTCGAATATGCAAATGCCATAACGAACATGACGGTTGAAACAGGCAGTGCACGTTTTTCGTAGTAGTCGGAAAAGCTGAACGGTTCATTTTTAGATTTCTCCGGTTTTGTCACTTTAGGCGGTCTCACCGTCAGGCTGAGCAGCAGACTGATCGCCGACATGACAAGTGAGAATACAAATACGCTTGTGAAACCGATATTTGTTATAAGCATGACACCAATCAACGGTCCTATCGCAGTAGCCATGACAACTGACATACTGAAATAACCGATGCCCTCGCCACTGCGGCTTGGCGGAATGACCTGAGCTACAATCGTACCGGTGGCAGTCGTCGCCACCCCTATCATAATGCCGTGCAGAAAACGCACGATGATCAAGCCGTACAGCCCTAGCGGCAGGAAATATAAGGACGTGACGATTAAAACTAACGTGGCTCCGACCAGAAGCATTTTCTTACCTCCGGTATAGGCGACCTGCTTACCTGCGTATATCCGACCCACCAGCGCACCGATGACGAATATGCTCGCTACAAACCCTGCCATACTCATGGAAGCATCATACTCATTCATCGCATAAATCGCCATTGTCACAAGCAGCAGATACATGGACAATGTCAGCGCCAGATTCACAACAGATGTACTTATAAAATCTTTCGTCCAAAGTTTGTCTTTATGTTCACTATTACTCAATTATCATTATCTTCCTTTATATTCTTTTATTCTGCGGGATATTTTCTGCATCAGCATAGTCAGTTCGCCAATTTCCTCCGACCCTATTTCCTGCAGTGCATACTCATAAAATATATCCGTCTTATCCCTGATTTTCCCGTAAACCTGATGTCCTTCTTCAGTAATATCTATAATGCGCACCCGCCTGTCTTCACCCGGAGTGCTTTTAAGAAATCCCATATCAGTCAATTTCATTACCAGACGCGTGATAGTCGGCTTCTCCACACTGTTGTACTGGGCAATTTCGCTGATTGTATGCGGTCCGTAATTTTTCAAATAGACCATGATGCGCCACTGTGAACTATACAGATTATATTCCGATAACAGCAGATCCATATTGGCGACATACGGCCGGTATGTACCTGAAAGTTCAAAGAACAGCCGCCTCTTATCTTCCATATTGCTCAACTGATTCACTCCATTATGATTAGTTACCCTAAGTAATTATATTATGGTGTGCATCATTTGTCCAGTTTGCCACTCATAAAAATAAACCCCGTCAAAATTGACGGAGTTTATAAATTGTTATTTTGTTCTGCACTTTATCTTACGTATTCAAATATTCCTGCCGCACCCATGCCGACACCGATACACATTGTCACCATGCCGTATCTTGAGTCCGGTCTCCGCTTCATTTCTGAAAGCAGTCTTGCCGTCAGCATTGCGCCTGATGCTCCGAGTGGATGGCCGAGTGATATCGCTCCGCCGTTCACATTCGTCTTCTCAATATCAAGGCCTGCTTTTCTGATTGAAGCGACTGTCTGTGAAGCGAATGCTTCATTCAGTTCGATCAGATCCATGTCATCGACTGACAATCCCGATTGTTCCAGCACTTCCGGTATCGCATATGCAGGACCGATTCCCATAATTTTAGGGTCGACGCCGACTGCTTTAAATCCGACAAAGCGTGCGATTGGTGTAACACCGAGTTCTTTAACCTTATCACCCGACATCACGACAACAAATCCTGCACCGTCCGTCAGCGGCGCCGAAGTGCCTGCAGTCACTGTGCCGTCTGCCTTGAAGACTGTTCTCAGCTTCGCCAGTCCTTCCATACTTGTATCCGGACGGATGTGTTCATCTGTTTTAAATTGCTTTTTCGTCACTACCGGTCCCTGTTCATTGTATGACACGTCATTAACATCAACCGGTATGATTTCATCTTCAAATCTGCCTGCTTCAAGAGCTGCCTTTGCACGCTGATGACTTTGTACTGCATAGGCATCCTGGTCTTCTCTCGATACATCAAACTCTTCCGCGACCATTTCAGCCGTCAGTCCCATCGGATAAGATACACCTGAGTCTTTATCCTGGAGCACCGGACTGTTCGTCGGCTCATTACCGCCCATCGGCACCGCACTCATCAGTTCGACACCGCCTGCGACCAGCACGTCAGCCTGCTGTGCCTTGATCTGGTTTGCTGCGATTGCAATCGTCTGAAGTCCGGAAGAACAATAACGATTGACGGTCTGGCCCGGCACTTCTTCCGGCATACCTGCCAAAAGTGCGATTGAACGGGCGATGTTCTGACCCTGCAATCCTTCCGGAAATGAGTTCCCGACGATGACATCTTCGACCATATCCGGACTGAACTTGCCGTCAACGCGGTCCAGTACACCTCTGAGCACCTGCGCTGCCACCTCATCTGGCCTGTCGTGGAACATCGCGCCGCCTTTTGCCCGTCCGGCAGCGGAACGTCCGTATGCTACTATATATGCATCCTGCATTATACTTCATCCTTTCTATGTTCGTGCATTCATTTAATTTCGGAGCGGCTTGCCTGTATCAAGCATGTGACTGATACGTTCGTATGTCTTCTCTGTCTGCAGAAGCTCTAAAAATCTTTCTCTTTCAAGCTTTTGCAAATACCTCTGATTGACATATGTGTTACGAGGCAGATCCCCGCCCGATAATACCTCTGCAATTTTCAACGTAATATCGTAATCATGATCACTGATAAAGTTACCGAGGCGCTGAGCATCAAGTGTTCCCTGTGCCAGTGCTTTAAAGTCACTGCCGAGAGCGATGTACTGCCCTTTAGGTTTCGGAATATAGTTCATCTCGGATTCAAGGCGCGCTTTATTCAAAGCAGCTTCCACCCGCTTCTCCATATTCAGAATGATTGAATCGGTATCCCGTAAATAGCCGTATCTTTTTGCTTCATAAGCATTCGTCGAAACTTTTGCCATACCGATATTTGTCAGTACTTCGGTCATCGACTGCTGTTTATCATCATGTTTATGCGTAGTGTTCAATATACGGTCTGACATTTCTGCAAGCCCGCCGCCACTTGGCAGGAGTCCGACACCCGCTTCTACCATACCGGTATATGTTTCGCTCGCCGCGACAACAAATGGCGAATGAAGGATGAGCTCACATCCGCCGCCGAGTGCCTTGCCCTGTACAGCTGTAACAATCGGCTTCAGTGAATATTTCATCCTGTTGAAACTTTCATGCAGCTGATCGATTGCCGGTCTGACCAGATCATCCACTTTTTTCATTTCATGCGCTTTTTTCATCATATACAGATTGGCGCCGACACTGAAGTTCCTGCCGTCGGCATACAGAACCATGCTTGAATAATCTTCGTTTTCCAGTAAATCAACAGCTTCGACCAGATCCTTCGCAAAGCCGTCAGAAATAATATTATTCTGACTCTGCAGTTTTAAGAGCAGCTGGTCTTTATTCGCCACCGATAAATTAGAATCTTCACGATTCCAGATTTCACTGTCGATAAATTCTTTTACTGGAGTCACGCGTTCCAGTGAATCATTCACATCGTAAAAAGAATCACTTCTGTTTTCTATCCATTCAGGCAATTCCCCGAGCTCTTCTTTCATACGGTTTTTAACACGTTCAAAGCCCATCATATCCCACAGTTGGAACGGACCTTTTTTCCAGTTGAAGCCCCAGACGACAGCGCGGTCGATATCCTTATAATCCGACGCCGCTTTCGGTACATTGAGTGCAGAATAATAAAAATTGTTCCTCAATGTTTCCCACATGAATAACCCGGCTTTATCATCGGCATTAAAAATGATATCCATATTCGCCTTTAAATCTTTGCTGAATTTACCGAGAATTTCAAATGCCGGCTGTGACTGCTCAACATATTCATTAGTCTCAGGATCAAAGACAAGAATGCCTTTCTTTTCTTTCTTATAGAATCCCTGTTTGGTCTTTCTGCCAAGAGCACCGTTTTCCATCAGCTTTTCAGCAAGCTCGGTATCATGGAAAAATTCTTTTTCGCCCGGTACCTGCTGCAGTCCCTTTGTCACGGTCACTGCAATATCCAGTCCGACCAGATCGACAAGACCATATGTCCCAAGGCTCGGTCGCCCGATACTGCGTCCGGTCAATGCATCCGTTTCAGTAATGGACAGACCCTCTTTTTCAGCTCTGTACATCACTTCATTCATCGTCTGTGTACCGACACGGTTTGCGACAAATCCGGGCACGTCATTAGCCACAACGACACCTTTACCGAGTTTATCTTCAGCAAAATCCTGAGCAGCATTCACAACCGCTTCATCCGTATCTTTAAGCGGAATGATTTCAACCAGCTTCATAATACGCGGCGGGTTGAAGAAGTGCATTCCAAAAAATCTCCTACGTTCGTCATCACTGAATACTTTTGAGATGTATTCAATCGGAATGCCGGACGTATTTGTCGCAAATAACGCATCGTCCTTTGCGACCGCCTTCACTTTATTCCACACGCTGTGCTTAATATCAAGCTCTTCTTTTACCGCTTCGATGTAAATATCTGCATCGTCCTCACCCTGCAGATCCTCTTCGAAGTTGCCGTATGTCAGATTCGGTGCAAAATCCAAGTCGAACAGTTGCGGTCGTTTCTTATCTGTAATCATCTCATAAGATTTTCTTGAAATCTTATTCGGATCTTTTTCATCTATAGCTATATCAAGTAATTTCACTTTTAAACCCGCGTTGACGAGCAGGGCAGCAATTTGACTGCCCATAACGCCTGCGCCGAGCACAGTTGCCTTTCTTATCGTCATGAAAAAACCTCCAAATTATATTATCTGTCATGCTGAATGCCGATTGCGGCCTATAGGAATGCAGAATCTCCGGTCAATGCACGCCCAATGACGAGTGCATTGATTTCATGCGTACCTTCGTAAGTATAAACCGCTTCAGCATCGGAGAAGAATCTCGCAATATCGTATTCTGCAAGAATGCCGTTTCCACCTGTGATGCCGCGTCCCATCGCTACCGACTCACGCAGTCTGAGAGCATTCATCATTTTCGCCGTCGATGTGGCGACTTCATCATACTCGCCGTTCTCCTGCATGCGTGCAAGCTGTGCCGATAAAGTCATCGCATGCGACAGATTCCCCTGCATCATCGCAAGTTTTTCCTGGATCAGCTGATACTTGCTGATTTCTTTACCGAACTGCTTGCGCTGTGTGACATAATCCAGCGTTGCACGGAGTGCGCCCGCCATGGCACCCGTCGCCATGTATGCCACACCTGCACGTGTAGAATAAAGGATCTTCGCAATATCTTTGAAGCTGTTGATATTCTGCAGACGATCTTCTTCTTTTACGACAACATCTTTTAAATGAATATTCGTGTTCGGGATGATTCTGAGCGCAATCTTATTTTCAATCACATCGATATCCACGCCGTCCTGTTCCGGACGGATGATAAACCCTTTAGGTTTACCTGTATCCACATCTACGGCAAATAAAGGAATCACATCTGATACATTGGCACCGCCGATCCATTTTTTCGCACCGTTGATGATCCACTTATCACCGTCACGTTTTGCGGTCGTCTCAAGTCCGCCTGCAACGTCCGAACCATGTTCCGGCTCAGTCAGTGCAAAACATGTTCTCAGCTCATGCGACTGCAGTTTCGGTATATAGTGTGCCACCTGTTCTTTCGAACCGCCGAACAAAAATGCATTATGTCCGAGACCCTGGTGCACGCCGAGCAGGGTCACTAAAGATACGTCGAATCTTGCAACAGTGTATGACATGAAGAACTGGAACAGCTGGCTAGGTGTTTTTGCCCCTTCACGTCCTTCAAACAACAATGGATTCCTGAAATAGTTCAGCTTCCCCATATCATCAAAAAAGTCTTCGGGCACTGTAGCTTCCACCCAGTGGTCGTTGATTGAATCACGGTACTTTGTTTCCAGCAGATCATCCAGCTGTTTTAGAAATTTAACTTCCCCTTCAGTTAATTCTTTTGATACATTCAACAGATCTTCCGGATATAATTCTTTCAATACTTTCTCTTTTTCAGTCATAATGTCCCCTCCGCATTTTATGTTAATCTTTCAATCACGTTTAAAAATTTTATTAATTCATTTCTTTTTCTTTAGCTTTTTCATTCATCATTTTCTGAATTTCCATTCTGTCCGGCTTCGCCGTTGAGTTTAATGGGATATCCGTCATCTCAAGATAAAGTCTTGGAATTTTATATCCCGCCACTCTTTCTCTTATATGTGCATCCAAAATCTCTTCAAAGTTCTCCGTCTCCTCTGTCAGAACAATCGCTGCAGAAACAGACTCTCCGTACTCAGGGTTGTCATAACCGACAACAATAGCTGTTTTTACAATCGGATGCGCTGAAAGTGCAGCTTCAACTTCTGAAGGCAGTACGTTTTCTCCGCCGGTAATGATCAGCTCTTTCTTACGGTTGACGATAAAGATGTTCCCTTCTCCATCTTTTTTCGCAAGGTCGCCGGTTAAGAAATAGCCGTCTCGGAATGATTTGGCAGTCTCTTCAGGTTTGTTCCAGTATCCTGCCGTAACATTTTTACCTTTAATCCCAAGTTCACCGATTTCTCCGTCTACTGTTTCACTGCCGTCATCGTTAAACAGTTTCATATCCACGTACATGATCGGCTTTCCGATCGTCATCGGCTTCACCTTTGAATTATGCGGTGTATTGACCATCGCAAGCGGTGCTTCTGTCAGGCCGTAGCCGTTGATCAGAGTAAGCCCCATGCTTTCAAATTTCTTCTGCACTGCCGGCAGCGGTGCCGATCCGCCCTGAATCAGGTATTCGATATTCTCAAAGTTTTTAGGATCGAAATTCTCCGCAGCAAGCATGCCGTAAAACATCGTCGGAATCATGATTAAGTAATCCGGTTTGAATTTCGCCATCAGATCATTAATTTCAGCTCCGTCGAAATATCTTTGAAGAACGAGTGTCCCGCCTGCCATAATGAGCGGCAGTGCAGTATCATTCAGACCGAGTACATGGAACATCGGTGTCGAAATGATAGATGTCTGAGTGGAGTTCGTTTTATATGTCAGTGCCGCGTTGATGACGTTCGAGACATATGATTCGTATGTGAACATGACCCCTTTAGGCAACCCTGTCGTCCCGCTCGTATACATCAGAGATGCCAGGTCGTCACTTTCGACATCAATAGTTTCAAATGGACGATGGTTTTCCGGACTGCATATTTCATCATATTCCGCTGAATCGATATCCATATGCAGCAGTTCTTCCGGCGTTCCTGTCAGACTCTCTTTATGTCGCAGTGAATAGAAAATCATCTTCACACCTGAATCTTCGATGATGCTCTGGATTTCCTTAGGCTTCAAACGCCAGTTGATCGGTAAAAATACAACACCCATTTTAAATGATGCAAACAGTAAATCGAATATAGCTACATCATTCGGCGCAAAAATCCCGACGACATCACCACGTTTGATTCCCTGATCCTTCAAATGGTTCGCCAAGTTTTCCGCACGAATATTCATATCCTGATATGACCACTCAGTCCCCTTCAGAGGGTCAATGACCGCTGCTTTCACTTGATCGTAATCCGATCTTGTTTTAATCCAATCATAATTCATTTAAATCTTCCCCTTCTCAATAATTATTCTTTTATCGAATTTGCAAGTTTCCCCCATGTTTCATGAAATATGCCTTTGTCGATGACTTTCAGATTTTCCGAGATGACAGGGTTGAAATCCATCTGAGACAGAACATCACGTTCAAGATCAAGACCCGGTGCGATTTCAATCATCTCCAAACCCTCATCAGTCAGCTGGAACACTGCGCGTTCCGTAACATAATAGACAGTTTGTCCAAGCTCTCTGGAATAAGCAGCATTAAAGTCCAGACTTTTAACATGATCTACAAACTTCTTCGAAACCCCTTCTTCTTCAATCTGTAGTTCATTATTTTCACAGGCCGATTTCGCCCCCACGACCATCGTCCCTGAAAATATCAATGTTTTAATCGTCTGACTGATATCTATAAATCCACCGCTGCCATTCATTCTGTCCCCGAACTTCGATACATTGACATTGCCCGAACCGTCGATTTCAGCAAAACTCAGAAATGCAACGTCCAGACCGCCATTGAAAATAAAGTCCCACGTCACATCATGACGCATCCTGGCATCAAGATTATAATTCATGCCGAAGTGATTACCACTGCCGATCATACCGCCGAAAATTCCGGTATCGATATTCAATCTGACAAGATCATCAGCAAGTTCTTCCCTTAAGACGTTGCTCAATTCATTATTGATGCCGTAGCCGACGCTGACAGCATCTCCCTCTTTCAAAAACTGTGATGAACGTCTTAATATAATCTTCCTGGCACTGAAGTCCAGAAATTTTTCTTTCGGTTTTACAATTCTGTAGTGACCGGACAAAGCCGGATCATAATAGGTCTGTATAACCTGTTTATGAAATTTCGGGTTTTTATTTACAACGACATAGTCGACAAGTTCCCCCGGTATAAAAACATCACTAGGATTATATCTTCCGTTTTCAATGATCTCTTTTACCTGCACGATCACTTTCCCGTTGTTCTGCCGCGCTGCCGATGCAGCGCTGAACCCTTCACCGAGGTGAGACTCATGGGTCATAAAAATATTCCCTTTCTCATCCGCATAAGTACCCCTTAAAAGCGTCACATCAATTGCGGGAAAATTATAATGAAGATATTCCTCATCATTAATCTCAATTAAGGAAACCAGGTCTTCCTCAGTCACATCATTCATCTTGCCGCCTGAATGCCTCGGATCCACAACCGTGTTCAATCCGATTTTAGAAATCATTCCCGGTGAAGAAGATGCATGATTCCTGTAATGCGTCGCAATAACGCCCTGAGGTAGAAAATACCCTTCTATTTCATTATTTTTAATCGCTTCAATTGTAAATGGCGACGCTATAACCAAACTGGAAATGATTCTTTTCACCATACCCCTTGATACAAAAGAATCCAGATCAAAGCCGTCATCAAAATCACTGATATCATTCGAAACGATAAAAGTAAGATCATTAACCATCCCATCTTCATCATACTGCTCCGTCAAATGCTTGAATATTTCCATTGGTAAATTCCCAGTGGATAAAGCAGCGACAGCAATAACATCACCGGTTTTAATAATATTTTTTAAATCTTTGTATGAAATAATCTCCATATCCCAATCTCCCGACATTTAATAAAATTTTCTAATTATAAACATCACTTTGTTTTCCTCCTTTTCACATTAATAAA
>DEQG01000136.1:10528-11138 GCA_002360325.1 Salinicoccus sp. UBA3372
GTAACATCATATCTCTAAAATGTAAACGAATTCATTTCAAATAATTCAATATTTTTAAAATTTAAATTTCACACCAAATGTTAAGAGTTGGTGCTAATAATCAGTGGTCAAACCACTGTCATTGACGTTATAACAAGGCTTATGGCTAATTTTATCTTTTTGAAACTTTTGAAATTTATCCCTTTATTAAAATGAAATAAATAAAAGTTGACTTTTGATTCGAAAAATGTCCAAGTATATAAAAAATCATCAGGCACCCACCTGATGATTTAATAATCGGCATTACTATTCTTCTATTACTCCAGATTTTCATTAAGTTTTTAGACATATTCCAAAAAATCATTCTCAACCATTTTAAATCCATCATTCTTTTAAATAGTAAAATTTATTTGTTGGAAAAGATACATGTTTTATTTCGAGGTATTACAGCACCTATAAGTACGTCACCTGGAAAATTGGCCGTTCTACTTTTTCTTCATCATACATCTTATACGGAGTAAATGGATAACATCTGTTTATTCACTCCACTCTTTTTCAGCCAAATAAAAAATACCCCTCTCAAACTGATCTTGAAAGGAGTATTCAGTAACGGACAGTTAGGGATTTGAAC
>DEQG01000037.1 GCA_002360325.1 Salinicoccus sp. UBA3372
ATAAAATGACACCAAACACCAATTTCGAACCTCTTCATGCCACAAGTATGATATTTAGCCGCCACATATAGCGCAGCGCCCGTCTAAATGCCTCCGAAACAAACAAAAAACCACCGCAAAACCTCGCAAGGTTTTCGGTGGTCCCAATCTTAAATTATGCTCTTTTCTTTTTCTTATGTTTTCTGCCGTTCCACGCTGCGAAGAAGATGAATACTGCAAATCCGCCGAAGATGATGATACTGGCTATGATATAGCCATTGTTGAAGCCCTGTTCTTCGATGATCGCGTACAGTTCTGTCTCTTCACGGTCGAGGACTGCGATGTATTCGCCGGGCGATGTCGCTCTGATCATGTCACCGATCAGCATGCCGCTCAGCACCTGGTCTTCATCGACATCATCGAGTGCCAGGTTGACGCCGTGTGTCGCGCCGGTATCATTGACGTTTAAAATAAAGTCCACTTCGTTCGTGTGGTAACGTGTAATATAATGTCCGTCGCTGTTGTGCAGTGTTTCAAGTTCACCGGTCAGGGCGTTCTTATGGTCACTGTACACCTGATTGATATGCTCTAAATATTCGACAAGTTCCTGGTCGGTCCATAAATCCATCTGAGGATGGATGGTCGGCATCTCTTCACCGTTGAACGCGACTTCCGTTCCGTAAAGCATGCTGACTGGGCCTGTATGGCTGTACATATACGTCATGACCTGTTTGACGCGTGTGCCCGGGAACATGTTCTCGGCAACTGCATGGGAAGTGAAGCGTTCACTGAACCAGTGGTCCACGAGCAGCATGTTTTCAGAGTCCGGTATTTCCGGGATTTCACGGTCGATGGTCGCAAATGCTTCCGCAAGTTCGGTTCTCATCGACTCTGTCGCCATATAATCAAAACCGCCTGCAGCCGCATCTTCCGATGTCAAGAAGCCATAGGTCTTTATTCCTCCGGGAAGTATTTCGGACGCATCAACATCATCCTGAGCAACCATCATCGACACGCCGTCGATATTGTACTCATCGACAAAATTCTGAACCATATCCTGATACCCGCTCTGGACGGATGCGTCGGTCAAGTCAAGAATGTTGATATCCTTCTCTTCCAGGTAGCCGCCGTAAATGTCATTGACCTTCACGTCATCCGCTGTATTTTCACCGTCCACGGATACTGCCGGAAGGTCGACAAATACTTCAAGATCCATGTCGTGCGCGGCATCGACAAGGCTGTTCAGCCCTTCTTCACCGCCGAGTCCCGCATCGATTTCGTCATAGCTTTCAACATCATAACCGAGATAATCATCGTCGGCGAATTGGAAAACCGGTGACAGATGGATTGCCGTAAAGCCCATCTTCTTTATGTAATCGAGGTTGTCTTCGATTCCCTGGAAATCACCGCCGAAGCGCATTTCCGGATTTTCATCCACGGTCACATTTTCATCGCTCGCAGTATCCGCATTCAAAAAGCGGTCGACGACTATGCTGTAGATCCTGTCGGTTTCAGTGTCCGCCAAATTGTTTGCGGATGTGTATGTATATGGTGTCAGCACTGCCGTGCCGGTTAAAAACATTATTATCATCAACTTAAATATTTTCATTATCTATGCCTGCCTTTAGTTTCATTCATACCAGTATACTAGATTTGTATATTTTCCGGTCGGTTTTAATGAAAAGTTCATAAATTCTATATAAAAAAACTGCAGACCGTAAATGGTCTGCAGCATGCTGCCTTAATTAAAACATAGAGCTTAAAGGACCCAGCGGCAAATAAATACCCAGTCCGACAGTAATGACCAATACAATGATCGCTATGATTTTCAAAGTATTTGCAGCACCTGCACCTTTTTGGGTCTTGATGAGGCTCATTTCCATAAGTCCGACGACCGCCAGGCCGAACAGTACTTTAATGCCGTAAAACATATGTCCGCCGTCCATGTTGCCGATGCCTTCCATGTTCTGAATGTAGACGATCAGACCGCTGAATATTAAGAAGATATAGTCTGCACGTAAAATCATATGAGACATTTTACCTGCATTGCCCTGGCCGCCTTTCTGATAGAAAACCAGTGCGATGACATACAAAATAACAGCAAGTACAATCGTAGTTAAGTGTAAATGTATCATTATACTTTCCTTTCTCCATTCGTTTATAAAGATTTCCAATCTATTATAACATCGAATTCAACACATTTTCAGCCCTTTATTTTTCAATATATGTCGTTAATGTGCCGATTCCGTTGATGGAGATGCGGATTTCATCCCCCGGTGCAAGATACTGCGGGGGATTCATGCCCGCGCCCACCCCGCTCGGCGTGCCCGTGGCGATGACGTCGCCCGGCTCGAGCGTGATATATTTAGAAATTTCAGCGATCAGATCCGCAATTTTAAGGACCATGTCACTCGTTGAACCGTCCTGTCTGATCTCGTCGTTCACTTTAGTGACGATCGACGTTTCCTCAGGGTCCGGGAGCTCATCTTTCGTGACGATGAACGGCCCCATCGGTGAAGAACCTTTCAGGTTTTTCGCCAGGAACGCCTGCGCGTGCTCCTTCTGCACGTCGCGCGCCGTAATATCGTTGATGATCGTATAGCCGTAGATGTAGTCGAGCGCCATGCTGCTGTCGATTTTCCACGCCTGCTTGCCGATGACGACCGCAAGCTCCCCTTCATAGTCCAGTTCCTTCGTAATATCCTGATGATTCGGAATGACAGCTTCGTCGCCTGCAAGGCTGGATGCCGCCTTCGTGAACACATACAGGCTGTCCGTCTTGTTGTTCATCTCTTCAGCGTGCTTTTTATAGTTGCGTCCGAGAGCGATCACGTTGTTCGGCGGCGTCACCGGCGCTAAAAATTTAATATCATTGAAAGGCGCTTTATATCGTTCAGGATTTTCAGATACTCTCGCCTTTTCCACTAACTTTCTGACGATTTCCTGGAAATCCAATGTATGATAAGTTGAGATTCCTTCGAGTAAAGTCTTTGGATAATTATCCTCTTCCCCAAAATCTGCGAATAACTTTGGTAAAATCCATGCACTTTCTTCCCGTTTTACTTTTACTCCATAATAAGTAGCGTTTTCATATTCAAAAGTTAAAAATTTCATGGAATTCTCTCCTTAAATTTTAGTTATATACATTATAACAAACATACTCACTTAATGTTTTCATTTCTGACTGCCACAGCACTTAATTCCTCAAGAGTTTTTATGCCATAATGCCTCAAAACGTTCATAATAACAAGTAAAAATGCATAAATAACTATAATAATAAAGATCATACTGCCGATTGAAACTTCACCGTACAAAGTAAATCCGATGCCGTATGATGCGATTGCCATGATGACATTCGACAGTATATAGACGGTCAGTCCCTTTTCACCTGCCGCACCGAATACGGCCGACAGCTTTTCGGGCAGCAGATTAAAGATCAGGAACAGCAGCATGAAATAGCCTGTGCCGAGCAGCGGGCCGCCGAAACGTTCTGCGAATTCAGCTGCCGTAAATGAACCAAGCGAAATGACTTCGATCATCTTGATGACGAGGCCGCCAAGTAGCAGCGCCACGGTAATTGATATCATCAGCATGCCGTTATTTCTGAACAGCTCTGCGACATTGAACATGTACAGCACGATGCCGAGAAGCGTCCACGGCAGAATGCCGAGTATCCACATGAACCATTCATTCAGCTGGTAAGTGAAAAACACTTCCAGGTTCAGGCCGACGATGGCAAAATAATCGCTGCTCCTGAATGTGCCTGAAAATCTGTTCATTTCCTGGATGCTCGAGTAGATGATGTCACCCGGCGAATTCAGACCGCTTAAAACGACCATCAGACCGTTGACGATGATATGCAGCAGAAGGAGCAGTACAAATGAACCCAGTACAATCCTTTTGTCCGT
>DEQG01000143.1 GCA_002360325.1 Salinicoccus sp. UBA3372
TCCGACTCAGAATGAGAATTATTTTGCTTTCGACAAGGAAATCACTGCCCCGGCCGGCGGCAAAGTCGTCAAAGTGGTCAATAAAATCCGTGATAACGTGCCCGGTGAGATGAACTCAAAAAGGCCGACCGGTAATCATGTCATCATTCAGCATGCTCCGAAAGAATACAGTGTCATCGCACATTTTAAAAAGAAATCCATCAATGTCGATGAAGGCGATATTGTCCAGCAGGGACAGGTCATCGGCAGATGCGGAAATTCCGGGAACTCTTCAGAACCGCATATCCACTTCCAGGTGATGGACAAAGCAAGACTAGTCAGAGCCAAATCATTCAGAATAAAATTCGAAGACGGCAGCGAACCTGCACAGGGAGATATCGTCAGCCAGCTATCCGGCGATAGAAAGTTTTACGAAAGTGATCTGGAAGCACCTGAAACACAAGATGATACTTCCATAATGACTGCCCTCTCCGATACAGTCAGTAAGTGGTTTAAAAGGTAAAACAGCACCGCATAATAAAATTAACCATAAAAAAATAGCCATCCTCACTTTGATGGATGACTATTCTTATAGTATCTGCCACAGTCTAAAACGGTTCTTCCAAGAGTCCATGGATCCGCATGGGCTCTTTAAACTATATTTTAAACATCCTTGGTGACAAATCCTTTATGATTTGGGCAAAACTTAATCATTTCTTTTTTGTATATACTCAGTCACCAAATTTGATAAATAAAGATGAAAATCCTTTTCATACTTACTGAAGTATAATCTGGCTTTTTCAGTTTTATATGTTTCTGCAAGTTCCTTCAAGTTATCTTCAGTGAAATAACCATGATATTCCTCATTCAAAAACTCTATGAAGCTCGCCATAATTTTTTCAGCTTTGTAATGTTCTTTACTATTCCGATAGATTCTCTCAAAAAAATAATCGAAATCTATATGCCGGTTATCTATATACTCGTATAAATTCTTTATATCCAACCGTTCAAAATCGATATACTCATTCAGTAAAACCTCTTCAATGGATTTATGCTGCTTTCTCTGTGAAATCATCAGTCGTACTTTTTCTTTTTGTTTTTTAAGATTATTAATTTTTATATCCAAAAGCTGTTCCTGCAGCAACAAAGAATCATCCATCGATTTTGTGTTATTCTTTAAAATATCTTTAATATCTTCCAATGATATACCAATTTCTTTTAATGAACGGATCATCGATAATTTCAATATATCATGCATGTCATACACACGATGATTACTCGTATTTCTCTCAATCGGCAGTAGTTCTATCTCATCGTAATATCTCAACGTTCTGATTGTCATACCTGACAAATTGGCCGCTTCTTTAACTGAATAGCTCATTTCTTCTTGCACCTCACGTTACGTAACCTCTTATTCTAAGTATATAGGAGGTTAGTTCATGAATCTATCAATTAAAAAATACTTAATATCCGATAATCAGTTCAGAGTGTTCGCTATAGATAAAAACAGTATATCAGATTGTAAACTCGAAAATAAAATTGCTTGTCTTTCCGCTCTGACAACAACACTTCTCAGTGAAGAGGAACGCATCACATTTAATTTTAAAAACAAAAATTATGAAAGCTTTTTATACATCGATTCTTTTTCACATAATTATTCTCACTACAGACTGGAAAACGATAAAATTTCCCTCACAAGTACAAAATTACTTGTGACTAAAAGCAAACTTAAAAATTTTGGGGCATCCTACAATTCAATTATGCAGTTTGATAAGTTTAATATTTTGAAAAATATTTCTGCATTTTATAAAGAGAGTGAGCAGATGGAAACGTACTTTATTGAAAATGAAAGCACTATACTGATGATTCAGCCCCTGCCATTTTTTGATGAGGTGCAATATGACTTATTAAAGGAAGAATTAAGTAATGATCAGAATCACTGGTTGGAAGAATATTTAATTGATACAAATGAAATCAGTGTATTAAAACAGTGATGATAAAAATATATCCCGAATAAGGAACCAGCAGTAAAAGGTCCACTTATTCGGGTTATTTGTGTATATCTTTTAGTTTATTTTATGCAGTTTTTCAAGATCTGTAAATTTACATATTTATATGTCGTCAGGTAATATAATTAAAAAGGCGGAAAAGTGAATATGATGGTGGCAAATCCTTCAGAAAAAGGTGGTGCTTATGAAAGTGCCCATAATATCTTTAGAAAGGAAAGAGCCTTGTGGTGACATTGGGAGAGACAATACAGATAATGATAACTTTCGGTATTTTTACCGTATCATTAATTGCACTTGTCGTCTCCATAATTAAAATTAACCATAAAAAAATAACCATCTCGCTTAGACAGCTATGGCTATTTAAATAGTAATTGTCACCGTCTTAAACGGTTCTGCCAAGAGCTCATGTTCCAGCATGGGCTCCTTTCATTTATATTATACCCGATTTTGGGATGATTAACATTATAAAATAGTCTTCTAAAATACTCTTTTCGTTATTCATGAAGGCAAGGACCTTCGCCTGATTTTTGTGTATGGTATCGTATACGGCCTCTCTCTAAGGTATTAATGAAAATAAACTTCGTAAATAATTTATTATTATATAAAAACAGAACTCTCAGATTCACTGGCCTATTCTACAAACCCAACTCCATTTCCCCATCCTGTTCAAATCTCAATACAAATCCCTCCCTGTTTTGTTGTATGATTGATATAAATGCTTCATTATTAATATCCAGAAATAATTTAAACGAGGATGATTACTTTGCAGATCATTATGTCGCATGTGAATACTGATTTTGATGCGCTGGCTTCTTTAATAGCGGCGAAAAAGCTCTACCCTGATGCAAGGGTTGTCATTCCAAATGAACAGACTGCGCCTGTCAGGCAGTTTTTGACGATATACAGAGATACTTTCGATCTCACCGAAGATCATCAGATCGACTGGGAAGAAGTGACGGACCTGATTCTTGTGGATACCGCTTCACTGTCAAGACTCGGAAACTATACAAAGAAGCTGGACCCGGATAAGCTGAGTATTACAGTGTACGACCATCACCCGCCGGGCAGCAATGATGCCGATGCCAATGAGCGCTTCGTTGAACCTGTCGGGGCGACGGTGACTTTATTGATTGAGAAAATGATCGAACAGAAAATCCCTGTCTCTTCATTTGAAGCGACGCTGTTCGGGCTTGGCATCTACACGGATACCGGTTCATTCACTTTCCCGAATACGACGGACAGGGATTTTCAGGCAGCGAGTTTCCTGATGAAGAACAATATGAATCTGGAAATCATCCAGCGTTTTGCAGACTACAAGCTGACTCCGGACCAGCAGAACTTATTGAACCAGCTTTACCGTGGAGCGAAGACATATTATAAGGACGGCTTGAAGTTTATTGTCAGTGCATACCAGATTGACGTGTATTTGAGGGAGCTTGCGACCATTACGGATAAGCTGCTGGATATCAGCGGCGCTGACACTGTCGTAACAATCGTCAAGATGGAAAAGAGCGTGCACATCGTCGGCCGCGGGAATTCTGGAAGAGTCGATCTCACTCCGCTCCTCCGGAAATTTGACGGCGGCGGCCACCCGCAGGCAGGGTCTGCGACTGTCAAACGGAGTGAGCTTGATGATGTCGTCGAACAGGTCAACAGTCATCTCGATCTGATCCTGAAACCGGCCATCACCGCTGAAGATATTATGACGAGTCCGGTAAAGATGATACCTCCGGATACAAAAATCGAAGAAGCCGGACGGCTGATGTACCGTTACGGCCATTCCGGATATCCTGTAGTGGAAGATGATCAATTGATCGGCATCATTACAAGACGTGATCTGGATAAAGCCAATCATCACGGGCTCGGCCATGCGCCGATCAAGGCATATATGAGCCGGAATCCTGTCACGATCAAACCGGAAACGACGATTGAAGAGATGCAGAAACTGATCATCGACAATAATATCGGCAGGCTGCCTGTGATGGAAGACGGCCAGCCTGTCGGTATCGTGACAAGAACGAATATCATCGAGGTTTTACACAGTCAGAAATTGAGTGATGGACTTCGGCAGCCCGAGGTGAAGAATTTGAAGAATGAAATGAAAAGACAATTGCCCGCACGCACTTACGCCATGCTGGATGATATAAGCAGAACCGCAGAACGTGCGGACGTCCCGGTCTATCTGATCGGCGGTATCGTGAGAGATCTGTTTTTGGAACGGCCGAATGAAGATATCGATATCGTCGTTGAAGGCAACGGCATCGATTTTGCCAATCATCTGCAGGCGGACTACGGCGGGCGCGTAAAAATCCATGAGAACTTCGGCACAGCTACGTGGGACCATCCGTCAAAACTGTCCATTGATGTCACATCGGCACGAGTCGAATATTACGACCGCCCCGCTTCACTGCCGGATGTAGAACTGTCGACGCTGAATGAAGATTTATACCGCAGGGATTTCACCATCAATTCGATGGCGCTCTGTCTGAATCCTGAAATTTTCGGTGATCTGGTCGATCCTTTCAAAGGACAGGCCGATCTCCGCAGCAAAACGATCAAAGTGCTGCACAACTTGAGCTTCATCGAAGACCCGACCCGGATTCTCCGTGCGGTCCGCTTTGAAACACGGTTCAACTTTCTGATGGATAAGCAGACGGAAAGTCTCGCGCTGAACTCGATGGCCAGGATGAAGGACTTGTCCGCCCACCGCATCGTTGAAGAGATGAAACGGATGTTCAAGGATGAAAAACCGCCAGAGACGATCAGAAGACTGTTCGAGCTGCAGTTCTGGCAGCAGTTCGGCGCAGATGACGATATTCGTCAAAATAGTTTTGTCCACGCCAGCCAGCTGGATATGATGTATGAAACCCATCCACATTTCCGTACCAATAAAATCAGCTGGTTCGATTATTTCGTCATCCCCTTCTATCACAGCGGCAAGACACAGCTCGCAGGAACGTTCGCCCTGACGAGACACAATAATAAGTTTCTGCAGGATGTCGGTGAT
>DEQG01000038.1:0-2591 GCA_002360325.1 Salinicoccus sp. UBA3372
GTTCGCCGATCCCCGCCTGATGGATTTGATTTCAGTGCCTTTAAGCGCAATGCCCGCTTCAATGGTGTCTTCAATTGTATAATCGTGTCTTGCCTTTCTGTTCTGAGCAAGTGGTTTAGTATGATTTTTTTTCATTAGACATTACTTCTTTCTTTTTCCTTTTTTGGCCACTGATTTATAAAACGGCTTTTTGCCCCTTTTCTTGCTTCCGCTCTTTTTATGGTCTCCCGGCTTTTTCTTCTTGGCTTTTATTTCCACCGGTCTTGAGCGTCTTTCGGATTTTTTACGTTCAGGCATGCCGATCACCTGGAAGTCGATGAGACGTTCTTCGATATTGACATCCATCACTTTGATCTCGATCGGATCGCCGATTCTGAAGACGTTGCCTGTCCGCTCTCCGATAAGTGCCATATGGCGTTCATTATACTGGTAATGATCGTCTGTCATATTGGAAATATGAACGAGTCCTTCAATTGTGTTCGGGAGTTCCACAAACATGCCGAAATTCATCACACCGGCAATGACTCCTTCATACGTTTCACCGATATACTGCTTCATATATTCCGCTTTCTTCAAATCATCCGTATCCCTTTCGGCATCCACCGCACGGCGCTCTCTGTCAGATGTATGCTCAGCCGCATCCGGCAGAAATGCATCGACTTTGCTGATCGTCTTATCATCCGTCTTGCCTTCGATCAGATACTTGCGGATGAGTCTATGGACGATCAAGTCCGGATAACGTCTGATCGGTGATGTGAAGTGAGTATAGAATTCGGTGGACAGTCCGAAGTGTCCGAGACTTTCCGGTGAATATTTCGCCTGCTGCATTGAACGCAGCATCAAAGTACTGATGACAAGTTCTTCAGGCCTGCCTTCTATTTCCTCCAGTATTTCCTGCAGTGCATGCGGGTGGATTTCATTGCCCTTCCCTTTGACTACAATTCCGAATGTGGAAATAAAGTCAAAGAACTGTCGAAGCTTCTCTTCTTTCGGGTCTTCGTGTATACGGTAAAGGAACGGCACGTCCATCCAGTGGAAATGCTCAGCCACCGTTTCATTGGCAAGCAGCATGAACTCTTCGATAAGTTTTTCACCCTGCCCGCGGTTTCTTAATACGATATCTTCAGGCGTGCCGTCTTCGCCGACAAGTACCTGCGCCTCTTTGAAGTCGAAGTCCATCGCACCGCGTTTGACTCTTTTATTTCTTAAAATCTGTGCAAGCTCTCCCGCAGCCATGATCATCGGTGCGACATCACTGTACTCGGCCATCAGTGCCTGGTCCTCATCTTCAAGCATGCCGTTCACTGCATCGTAGGTCATTCTTCTGTTCGAATTGATGACACTCTGGAAAATTTCATGATTGACCACATGGCCCTCATGATTCACTTCCATGCGGCAGCTCATCGTCAGACGGTCGACTTCAGGGTTCAGTGAACAGATACCGTTCGACAGTCTGTGAGGAATCATCGGAATCACCCGGTCGACCAGATACACACTCGTGGCACGGTCATATGCCTCTTTATCCATCGCCGAATCTTCAGTGATGTAATAGCTCACGTCTGCGATGCTGACCGTCAGCTCATAGTTGCCGTTATCAAGTTTTTTCACAGCAACTGCGTCATCCAGGTCTTTCGCATCCGCACCGTCGATTGTAATCGTGTTTTCGTGCCGCAGGTCCGTTCTGTCCCGGAGCTCACCCTTCTGGATGGTATCCGGCACAGATTCTGCCTGATCCAACACTTCCTGCGGGAAGTCTATATTGATGCCGTGGTTGAAAATGATGGATAATATATCCACACCCGGATCATTTTTATGACCTAAAATCTGGGTCACATGCCCTTCAGGATTTGCATTTTCATCTTCCGGATATTTCGTGATTTCAACAAGCACTTTATGCCCGTCGATCGCGCCAAGATTCTGTCCTTTTGGAATAAAGAGATCCGTCTTGAAAGTTTTCGAGTCCGGAAGTACGAAACCGAAGGACTTGTTATCCACATACTCGCCCACCACTCTTGTAATGCCGCGGGTCAAAATGCTTGTAATATTCCCTTCCATATTGGTGCCGGAAGTCTCGTTGAATGTTTCAACGAGTACTGTATCACCGTCGAGCGCACCATTGATGCCTGTCGGCGGAATGAAAATATCGTCGACATCTTCATCTTCCACGCGCAGGAAGCCGAATCCTCTCTTATGCATGGACAGCTTTCCTTTGACGAGGTTGGTTTCCGCCACCTTCATATATTTGTCTTTTTTCGTGCGGAAAATGATGCCTTCTTCCTCAAGAGCAACCATTACTTTGACCACTTCTTTGAAATCCTCTGAATCATGGGCATCAAACGCATTTATAAAATGGTCAATCGTCACAGGTTTATAATCTTCTTTATTCATGATTTCCAAAACCATTTCTCTGTAGTTACTCATGAGAATACCCCCATTATATTATCTCTTCTATAAACTCATATAAATCGCTGAATAATTCGTTTTTATCTTTATCTATCGTCAGTACGTGTCCGGAGTTTTCATAAAACTTCAATCGTTTTTCCGAGTCCTCTGTGGACACATTGTTATAAATTACGTTCGCGGACTCCGGG
>DEQG01000038.1:2668-3281 GCA_002360325.1 Salinicoccus sp. UBA3372
CGCCTTGCTGATGAGGGCGTTGATGTCTTCCAGCGTATCGTCAGCCTCGTCAAGACTGGCATCGATTTCATCATCAATCGTCTGACGGTCTTTATTTTCAAAACGCTTTTTGAAATTCGCCGCATACGCCGTATAACTTTTCAATAACTCTTTTTTCGACTTTATAAACATCGGGCTGCAGATCGTCGCGGCTCCGATGACGTCACGGTCGTGGGTGAGCAGCAGTCCGAGTGCGCCGCCGAGTGAAACGCCGGCTGTGAAAATGTTGTCGTATCCTTCCGATTTCAGGAAGTCGTAGGCTTCTGTGACCTGGCGGTACCAGACGTGCGGGGAGGATTTCAAAATGTTTTCGGGCGCCTCTGCGTGGCCCTGGTAGTTGAATGAATATGAGGTGATGCCTTTCTTCTGCAGGAAACGGCCGAGCTGTCTGACGTCCGATGTGTTTCCGGTAAAACCGTGAAGGAGGAGTACAGCATAATCCGAATGCTCATTAAAATAAAATTCTCCTGGCATTTTTACGTTCATCGTCATCATTCCTTTTGTGTGTTACTTCAATTGTACGTTAAAAATTCGCCAAACAAAAGAAAAAGAAAACCCTGGCTTAGGAGGGTTT
>DEQG01000018.1:0-1387 GCA_002360325.1 Salinicoccus sp. UBA3372
CAGTTTGATGATTTTCGATCGGCATGCGAATTTGAAATACAGATATGGCAATCGCAAATTCTGGTGCAGAGGTTTTTATGTCGACACAGTCGGCAGAAACCGAAAGCAGATCCAGGAATACATCCGGAATCAGCTCAAAGAAGATTATATGAATAACCAATTAACATTATTCGAAGAATTTGATCCATTTATCGGCGAGAAAAAGAGGAAACCATAAAGCGATTCTTTGAAAATCAGCGCATGGATGTGGTGCAAACGGGAGACCATTCAGTGGGCCGGCAAAAGAGGCTTTCATCCGCAGAGCAAACCACCAGTTCACACTAGTGGTTTTTATTGTGTTAGATGGATAAATATGGGACTAATATTACAAATATGTTACGCCGTGATTAAAATGATGTAAAAGAATTTAAATATATTGTATAAATAATTGAAATTTAAAAATGCAGTGGTAACGTGTAACTTAACACAAAATATGAACGTTTTGTGAATGGAATTTACATATTTATTTATAGGAGGAAATTATGAAGAGAGAAAATCATTTGGATTTTATGACGAATCGTAAGAATAAGTACTCAATACGTAAATTTTCCGTAGGAGCGGCCTCAATTCTGGTGGGCAGCATGATCTTTATCAGCCCGCAGGTTGAAGCAGATGAAACAACAGACGATGAAGTAACAGAAGAAGTCGCAGTGGAAGAGGAACAGGATTCAACTGAAGACGAAGCTGTTCAAAATGAAGAAGGAACAGATGGAACGGAAGAACCAACTGAAGAAGAACAAGTTGAAGAAGAAGAAAATGAAGAAGAAGTAGAAGAAGGAACGGAAGATGAGGAGGAAGAGGAAGAAGGAACGGAAGATGAGGAGGAAGAAACAGAAGACGCCCCTCAGACTATCGACGAAGCATATAAGTACTTCAGTATGACTGGCTATGCAGGTGAACAGCCTGACATCTATGGATCCACTGCTGAAAATGGTACGATTACAGTAATTCTCCCGAATGGCGAAGAGTATGTTTTTCAAGCAGATGAGACCGGCAATGTTGATGAAGTATTTCCGGTAGCACTTGAAGACAATACTGAAATCACAGTGATCCTTGCTGATTCCGAGGGCGGAACATACCAAGAGACATTACTTTATACTTCTTCTCCGGCTGAAGATGAAGACGATCCTGAAGAGGAGGTTCCGGAAGAAGATGAGCAGCCGGATGACGGTGAAGACGATGATTCAAATGAGGACGGCCAGGAAGGCGACAGTTCCGAAGACGATCAGGATGGTGATGAAGGATCAGATGACGGTCAGGAAGACGGAGACGACACAGATGAAGGCCAGGAAGGCGACGGTTCTGAAGACGATCAGGATGACAGTGGTGATTCAGACGACGGACAGGA
>DEQG01000018.1:1447-1746 GCA_002360325.1 Salinicoccus sp. UBA3372
CTGTCTGAATCAAGCTACTTCAGTGCCAACTTAAGTGGATATGAAGGTGATGGTTACTTAACAATCGATGGTTCTGCACCTGCAAACACAGTAGTCACACTTACAATGCCTGATGGTTCTGTTGAGGAAGTGACTGTAGATGAGAGCGGCAGTTTCTCAGTGGAAATCGATGAATACCCTGTAGGATCGGAAGTGAATGTTCATTTCTTATTCGAAGATGACTCGGAGTTCGAGGATGATTTAGAAATCAAGTATCTTGGCGATGAGGATGAAGATGACTCCGAAGACGATCAGGATGG
>DEQG01000018.1:1816-11840 GCA_002360325.1 Salinicoccus sp. UBA3372
GAATCAGTTGAAGATCAGGATGGTGATGACTCAGAAGAACTGGATGAGGATGAAATCACTTATTCTTATCTGGAAGACTACGGCACAGGCATCATGGTTCACAGCAACAGTGCAGAGCTTCTTAACCTGACGCTTTCAGTAGAGGTGCTTTCACCTTCAGCTTTAATTGAAGAGCCTCATGATCTTTATGATATTGAAATCTTGGATGAAGATGGAAATGAATATGATTTGAGCAATCCTGTAACAGTTTCCATCCCTGCTGATGGCAGTGTTGCAAATGTATACCATCTTGGTGAAAATGGAGAGACTGTTGAAAGTGTTCCTTACTCCGTAGAGGATGGTTATGTAGTATTTGAAGTATCTGACTTCAGCCAGTATGCGGTAGCTTATAATGAAGGTGCTGGAGCAGGAAGTGAAGATGATGGTACTTCAGCAGTGAGCGAAGACTCAGGTGATGATACTGCAGAAGGACAGGTTGATGCAGCTGATGGAGACGGAGCCGTGACACCGGTTGATCAGGATGCCGGTGATGGTAATGAAGTTTCAGGAGACGAAGCTGAAGAATTACCAGATACGGGTGTGGCTGAAAATGGCCTGTTATACAGCATTGCGACTTTACTCGGTGCACTTGGTCTCGGTTCACTTGTATTCTCAAGACGACGCAGGAATTAAGAGGATATTTCAATAGATGAAATGATTTCATGCAGGGGAGAGTGTCTTTATTTTCAAAGGGCGCTTCTCCTGCATTTTTTATGGTAAAACCCTTGTACCATGCGGTTAATCTTGTTATCATTGTTACTTGAGGCAATTAAGGGATTAATACTCAAAAATACTTGACAATAGCATTTTCCAAGTGCTATTATTGTTAAGGTTACTCTATAATGGGTAATTTACCTCTTAGAGAGCAATTTAGATGCGAAATTGTAAGAATTTATTCTTACAGATTTTTTATAATCTAAAAATGAACCACCTGGATGTGTGGTATTACAAAATCTTGATAAAGGGAGGAGGACTATTTAAAATGCCAACTATTAATCAGTTAATCAGAAAGCCGCGTAAGTCTAAAAGCCAAAGCACAGACTCACCAGCACTGAACAGAGGTTTCAACAGTCTTAAAAAGCGCGTGACGAAAGAATCTGCGCCTCATAAACGTGGTGTTTGTACTCGTGTAGGTACAATGACTCCGAAGAAACCAAACTCAGCGCTGCGTAAATATGCTCGTGTGAGACTTTCCAACAACATCGAAGTTAACGCTTATATCCCTGGTATCGGCCATAACCTACAGGAACACAGTGTTGTTCTTATCCGTGGCGGACGTGTTAAAGACTTACCGGGTGTACGTTACCATGTTGTACGTGGTGCACTTGATACTTCAGGTGTTGACGGACGTATGCAGGGCCGTTCACTATATGGAGCTAAGAAACCTAAAGCTAAAAAATAAATAAAGTCACTGATTCTTTGTATATGAATTAAACTTTTGACGGATAAATGATAATATTTGAAGGGAGGATTACAATATGCCTCGTAAAGGTCCAGTTGCAAAAAGAGATGTGTTGCCAGATCCGATTCACAACTCAAAACTAATCACGAAGTTAATCAACAAAATGATGGTTGACGGTAAGCGTGGTACTTCACAAAGTATCCTATACAGCGCATTCGATTTAGTGCAGGAACGTTCAGGTAGAGATGCTATGGAGGTTTTCGATGAAGCGATCGAGAACATCATGCCTGTACTTGAAGTCAAAGCACGTCGTGTTGGTGGTTCAAACTACCAGGTGCCTGTGGAAGTACGCCCAGAACGCCGTACAACTTTAAGTCTCCGTTGGCTTGTGAACTACGCTCGTCTGCGTGGGGAAAAAACAATGGTTGAGAGATTAGCGAACGAAATTCTTGACGCTGCAAACAACACCGGCGGTGCTGTTAAGAGACGTGAAGAAGTACACAAAATGGCAGAAGCTAACAGAGCATTTGCTCACTACCGCTGGTAGTGTCAGTGCCTGATAGTAATAAATTTCAATCCATTTTTGGAAGGAGAAAAGAATACTCATGGCAAGACCATTCTCGTTAGATAACACGCGTAACATCGGTATCATGGCTCACATCGATGCCGGTAAGACTACGACGACTGAACGTATTCTTTATTACACAGGACGTATCCACAAACTTGGTGAAACACACGAAGGTGCTTCACAGATGGACTGGATGGCGCAGGAACAGGAACGTGGTATCACAATCACTTCCGCTGCGACAACAGCTGAGTGGGACGGGCACCGTGTAAATATCATCGATACACCCGGACACGTAGACTTCACTGTTGAAGTTGAACGTTCACTGCGTGTACTTGATAGTGCGGTTACAGTACTTGATGCACAGTCAGGTGTTGAACCACAGACAGAGACAGTATGGCGTCAAGCGACGACATACGGCGTTCCCAGACTCGTATTCGTAAACAAAATGGACAAAGTCGGTGCTGACTTCAAATACGCAGTAGGCACTGTGCAAGACCGTTTACAAGCGAATATTCACCCAATTCAACTCCCGATCGGTGCTGAAGACAATTTCTCAGGTATCATTGATCTTGTAGAAATGAAAGCATACAACTACGGTAACGACATCGGAACTGAGATTGAAGAAATTGCAATTCCTGCAGAATATGAAGCTGAAGCGGCAGAAGCAAGAGAATCTCTTATCGAAGGTTTAGCCGACGTCAATGAAGACGTTATGGAAAAATACCTTGGGGGAGAAGAGTTCTCTGTAGAGGAACTCAAAGCAGCAATTCGCCAGGCGACTTGTGATGTTGAATTCTACCCTGCACTTTGCGGAACTGCATTCAAAAACAAAGGTGTTCAATTATTGCTTAACGCAGTAGTGGACTACCTGCCATCTCCATTAGACGTTAAACCGATCGTCGGTCATAAAACGGATAATGAAGAAGAAGAATATATTGCAAAACCAGATGATTCTGAGCCGTTTGCAGCACTTGCGTTTAAAGTAATGACTGACCCTTACGTCGGTAAACTTACTTTCTTCCGAGTGTACTCAGGTACACTTGATGCTGGTTCTTATGTTCAGAACACTACTAAAGATAAACGTGAACGTGTCGGCCGTATCTTACAGATGCACGCTAACTCACGTGAAGAGATCTCTACTGTTTACTCAGGGGATATCGCAGCTGCAGTAGGTCTGAAAGACACTGGTACAGGTGATACTCTTACACAGGAGAAACTTGACGTTATTCTTGAATCCATGGACTTCCCTGAGCCGGTCATCCACTTATCAGTTGAGCCTAAATCCAAGGCTGACCAGGATAAGATGACTACAGCTCTTGTGAAACTTCAGGAAGAAGACCCGACGTTCACTGCACGTACTGACAATGAAACCGGCCAGGTTATCATCGGCGGTATGGGTGAGCTTCATCTTGATGTACTTGTTGACCGCATGAAACGTGAATTCAAAGTTGAATGTAATGTTGGTGCGCCAATGGTATCTTACCGTGAAACATTCAAAACAGCGGCTAAAGTTCAAGGTAAATTCGCACGTCAGTCTGGTGGTCGCGGACAGTTCGGTGATGTTCATATTGAGTTCACACCTAACGAACAAGGCGCAGGCTTTGAGTTCGAAGACAACATCGTCGGCGGGGCGGTACCACGTGAATTCATTCCTTCGGTTGAAGCCGGAGTCAGAGATTCACTGGAAAACGGTGTACTTGCGGGCTACCCAATGGTAGACGTTAAAGCAAGACTGTTTGACGGTTCATACCACGATGTCGACTCATCTGAGATGGCCTTCAAAATTGCTGCATCACTTGCACTGAAAGAAGCTGCAAAAGTGTGTGACCCGGTTATTTTAGAACCTATGATGAAGGTAGAAATCGTTATGCCTGAAGAATATATGGGTGATATCATGGGTGATGTAACAAGCCGTCGTGGACGTGTTGAAGGTATGGACGCACGCGGTAACGCACAAGTCGTTAATGCATTCGTTCCACTTTCAGAAATGTTCGGCTATGCGACAGCATTACGTTCAAACACTCAGGGCCGCGGAACTTACTCTATGGTCTTTGATCATTACGAAGAAGTACCAAAATCAGTTGCTGAAGAAATCATCAAGAAAAACACTGGTGAATAATTTATAAACTTGATTTTTGTATACGAATCGTATATAAGTGATTTAGAAACAACTTGGGAAAAGTTCATTCTTTTCCCAGGAAATTATAAAAAATAAACTAATTTCTTTAAATAAGGAGATGTATTTTAAAATGGCAAAAGAAAAATTCGACCGTTCGAAAACACATGCTAACATTGGTACGATTGGTCACGTCGACCACGGTAAAACTACTTTAACAGCTGCAATCGCAACTGTACTTGCTAAACATGGTGACACTACAGCTCAGTCATACGCTGAGATTGACAACGCACCAGAAGAAAAAGAGCGTGGTATTACAATCAACACGTCTCACATCGAGTACGAAACAGATACTCGTCACTATGCACACGTTGACTGCCCAGGTCACGCGGACTACGTTAAGAACATGATCACTGGTGCAGCACAAATGGACGGAGCTATCCTTGTTGTATCTGCAGCAGACGGCCCAATGCCACAAACTCGTGAGCACATCCTGCTTTCACGTAACGTTGGTGTTCCAGCACTAGTTGTATTCCTTAACAAAGTTGACCAGGTGGACGACGAAGAGCTGCTTGAATTGGTAGAAATGGAAGTTCGTGAACTTCTTTCTGAATATGACTTCCCTGGTGATGACATTCCAGTTATTGCTGGTTCTGCACTTAAAGCTCTTGAAGGTGATGCAGACATGGAACAAAGAATTCTTGATCTTATGCAAGCGGTAGATGACTTCATCCCTACTCCAGAGCGTGACTCTGACAAGCCATTCATGATGCCGGTTGAGGACGTATTCACAATCACTGGCCGTGGTACTGTTGCAACAGGCCGTGTTGACCGTGGTCAAATCAAAGTCGGTGATGAAGTTGAAATCATCGGACTTGCTGAAGAATCAAACAAAACAACTATCACTGGTGTAGAAATGTTCCGTAAGCTTCTTGACTATGCTGAAGCTGGTGACAACATTGGTGCTTTACTACGTGGTGTATCCCGTGAAGACATCCAGCGTGGACAAGTACTTGCAGCACCTGGTTCAATCACACCACACACAAACTTCAAAGCTGAAGTTTATGTTCTTTCAAAAGAAGAGGGTGGACGTCACACTCCATTCTTCACTAACTACCGCCCACAGTTCTACTTCCGTACTACGGACGTAACTGGTGTAGTTAACCTTCCAGAAGGAACTGAAATGGTTATGCCTGGAGACAACGTTGAAATTGATGTTGAACTTATTTCTCCAATCGCGATTGAAGACGGCACTCGTTTCTCAATCCGTGAAGGTGGACGTACTGTAGGTTCAGGCGTTGTTACTGAAATCAAAAAATAATCTCTGATTATATATTTGAAGCACAAAATTCCTTTGGGGTTTTGTGCTTTTTTTATTTTTCTAAGTGTATTATATGACGTATACTGTTTATAAATGAAATACCTTTAACTGGGAGGTGTATGACAGTGGATTTACTTATCATTGAAGATGATGAAGTGCTGATCGATGAATTGATTACCCGCTTTAATGAGTGGGACGTGAATGCATATGGGATTAGTGATTTTTCAGATGTGATGAGCGACTTTATAAAGATAGAGCCGTCACTTGTCATCATAGATATCACGCTCCCTAAATATGATGGTTTTCACTGGTGCCGTATGATCAGAAATATTTCCCGCGTGCCGATAATATTTTTATCTTCGAGGGACCACCCGACGGATATGGTCATGAGCATGCAGATGGGTGCCGATGATTATGTCCAGAAGCCTTTCAATTTTGAAGTGCTGAATGCCAAGGTGCAGGCACTGCTAAGACGTACATATGAATATCAGGATAAAGTACTCGATGTTTTCAAGTTCAGAAATGCGGTCTTTGATTTTAAGAAGCTGATGATCACAGTGGATGAGGATACTGTTGAACTCACGAAAAATGAGTCATATATTCTTTCCATATTATCACAGAGTTCGGGGGATACAGTATCAAGGACGGAGATTATTGAAGCCTTGTGGGATGATTCGAAATTTATCAGTGATAATACATTAACCGTCAATATTAATCGGTTACGAAAAAAGCTGGAAAATATCGGGCTGAACGAAGCAATCCAGACTAAGACGGGTATCGGTTATATTCTAAAGGAGTAGTGGGAGATGTACTGGAAAGAGAACGTGCCGATTATTTTATTATTCTTTCTCTTTAATATTTCCATATTATTGATTGGTTTATTAGATAACGGCATACCCAATATATCTGTAATTTATATATTTTTCTTCAATCTTATAATTTTCACCGTATATATTATTTGGGATTATGTACGTAAAAGAAAGTTCTGCAAGGAGTTCGAAAACCTTGAGACTTTGAACGATGTGGTGGGCATGACGAACGGCAATACACCGAGGCAGCGTGATATTTATGAAAAACTGGATGAACTGAGAATGACCCATCAGCGGAAACTGGACGAGGAATCCTTGAAAACAAAGGAAAACCTGGATGAACTCACGCGTTTTATCCATGATATGAAAATGCCGATGACGACGATGAAATTAATGCTGGATGATTTATCGGACGAAGAAGGCAGCAAGCTGCTGAGTGAGTGGACACGGCTGAACGGTATGCTGAATGAAGTCCTGTATTTAAAGAGACTGCCGAATATAAAAAATGATTTATATATAGAATCAATCGATTTGAATACCCTCTTGAATAATTCAATCCGGAAGTTAAGGGAGGTATGCATCCAAAAAAACATCGGCTTTGATATCGATGTGCAAGAAAATATGGTATATACAGACATGAAATGGTGCCAGTTCATCATTGATCAGCTGATTACAAACGGTGTAAAATACTCGGAAAATAATGATATTGTCATCTGCAGCAGTACAGTGGATGGTTTTACAAGACTTACAATTACGGATTACGGAAGAGGTATAGAAAAACGTGATCTGGAAAGAATATTTGAAGCCGGATTTACATCAACGGAAAACCATGATGATGAACAGGCAACAGGGATGGGGCTTTATATCGCAAAGAATGTCGCGGAAACATTAAATATCAAACTAACTGCAGCATCCTCTTACGGAGAATATACAACGATGATACTTGAATTCAATAAGGAAAATAAATTCACTCATCTTACTGCAAAGTGACATTTTTGTCACTTTGCAGTGTTTTTTGTTCGCTGAATCAAACGATGTCATTATATTTTCAGGCTACAATATATACATGAGAAATTCAGGAGGGAAAATAATGATATTATTGGAAGCACAAAATATAAAGAAAAGTTTCGGCAATAAGCTCAATCGTACTGATGTCTTAAAAGGGATAGATATAAATTTAAACAGAGGAGAATTCGTCTCCATAATGGGGGCCTCAGGTTCGGGTAAAACGACACTGCTCAATGTTTTAAGTTCAATCGACCGTGTGACGAGCGGAAAAATTTACATCGATGGTACTGATTTCACTTCGTTGAAAGATAAAAAACTCGCAGATTTCAGAAAAAATGATCTCGGTTTTATTTTTCAGGATTATAATCTGCTTGATACTTTAACGGTTAAAGAAAATATCATGCTGCCGCTTGCGATACGTAACATGACGAAAAAAGAAGCGGCCGCATATTTTGATAAAGTAGCGGGTGAACTAGGAATTTCAGATTTGGCAAATAAATATTCCAGTCAGATTTCAGGCGGTCAGGCACAGCGTACAAGTGCTGCCCGGGCGTTCATACATCAGCCCAAAATCATATTTGCCGATGAACCGACGGGTGCGCTCGATTCTAAATCAGCCAGTGATCTGTTGAAGAAACTCCAGCAGTTGAACAGTACGCTGGAAACGAGCATATTGATGGTCACACATGATGCTACAGCATCGAGCTTTTCGCATCGCGTCATCTTTTTAAAAGATGGCCAGGTATATACTTCATTGACGCGCGGGGATATGACACAGGAAAACTACTATCAGGAAATACTGGATACACAGCGTGTGCTGGGTGGTGTGATCGAAGATGCTGAATAGTTTGATTATAAAAAACTTTTTAAGAAATATTAAAAACTACGCTCTGTATATATTTGCACTTGTTTTCAGTGTCTCCTTATTCTTTTCACTATTGTTATTAACGCTGGATGACGCCGCATCGGCTGAGATTTCAGGTAATGCGGGCTTGTCTTCTCTCTTTATGGTGGGGTCGGTAGTAATATTCATCATCATTTCGTTATTTGTCATGTTCGCAAATATGATTTTTATTAAAAGACGCCATAAGGAATTGGCACTTTATCAGCTGATCGGAATGGACAGGCTCAGGGTATTCAGAATTTTAGCAATGGAAAATTTCATGATTTACTTTGGCAGTCTGATAGGCGGTATATTACTCGGATTCTTTATATCCCGGCTGCTTCTCATGCTGCTTTTAAGAATTATGAGAGTCGATATGCTGGTAAATATGAGTTTTACTTTTACGGCAGTATGGATTACAGCTGCGGTATTCATTGTGATATTCATCATTTTGATGATCCAAAATTATATATTTTTAAGAAGCGCCTCATTAATCAAGCTGTTCAAGCTCAATAAAACCTCCGAAACAGCCGGTGAGCCAGTGGGCACCGGCACGATTGCCATGGGAATCATCGGGCTTTTTATGGTCGGTTACGGATATTACATGTCAGGCGGATTATTTGAAAGTATGATGGGGAATCCTGTCATGCTGCCGGTTAACATGTTGATTATTTTATTTTTAACGATTGTCGGGACTTATATTACATTTAAATTTTCGATTACGTTTATTTTGAATTTAATACGCCGGAGGAAAAACGGACATGTGAATGTAAACGATGTGCTGTCAATTACAAGTGTGATGTTTAAAATGCGTTCCAATGCATTTTTACTGACGGTCATCACCGTCATTACAGCAATCAGTATTACGGCAATGTCTCTGAGTTACATCAGCTATTATTCGACGGATAAGATGCTTAACAGTACCGATCCGTATGAGTATACTGTGTATTCGGAGGAAGGTTTAAATTTCTATGAAGAACTGTTGGAGGATGAAGGTATAGAAATTGAACGTTTCGAAAAATCATTCATCCATTTTGGATTGGAAGAGGGGAATGAAGGCAGCGAAGACAGTTTATTTCAAAACAGTGTCGTCGTTGCAAGTGAAAACGAGTTTGAAGGTTTCGATGTAGGAGAAAATGAATCTTATGTTACCGGACATTTAGCGATCCAGGATATGTTCAGCGAATTTGAAGTCGGTGATCAGATGACATTCACTGACGAAAAAGATTTCACACGTACAGTGGAAGTGGTTGGCGTAGATGACCAGGCAGTCATTCCGTCAAACGTGTCCTACGGGCTGCCGGTAGTAATAGTGGACGACGTGGTCTATCAAAAGCTTTATGACAATCAGCCGGATTCAAACAGTGAGCATGATATGCCGACTGATATGTACGCTTTTAATATTGCAGGAGAGGACTCCAATGAGATTTTTGAACTGATGGATGATGGAGATAACCCGCCTTTCAGCTCTAAACTTCAAACATACGAACAGATGATTCAGATGACAGGCGTGATGACATTCATCATCGGGTTTCTGGGCTTTGCATTCTTACTGACCTCAGGATGCATATTGTACTTCAAACAGATTGATGAATGTGAAAATGAAAAGGGCAGTTACAGTGTACTGCGTAAACTGGGCTTCCGGGAAGGCGAAATATTACGCGGGCTTGCATTTAAAATGGGAATCACGTTCGGTATACCGCTCATTATTGGTCTGCTGCATACGTACTTTGCAGTCAAGTCCGGATGGTTCATATTCGGCATCGAGATGTGGACGCCGATGTTGATTGTGATGGGGGCGTATACCCTGTTGTATTCAATCTTTGCAGTAATATCACTCGGTTATTATAAAAAAGTTGTACAGGCAAGTATATAGAA
>DEQG01000041.1:0-404 GCA_002360325.1 Salinicoccus sp. UBA3372
AAAAATAGTACGTTAAGAGTCAAAGGAGACTAAAAGTTGAAGTTTTTTAAAGAATTAGGTGTGAGTGAGGAAATGCTCAGATCCCTGGACGATATGGGATTTGAAACTCCGACACCGATACAAGAAACAAGTATTCCGTTTGCATTGGAAGGACGAGATATACTTGGTCAGGCCCAGACAGGAACGGGTAAAACAGGTGCGTTCGGTATTCCGCTTATAGAAAAGACGACTAAAGGTGAAGGAATCCAGAATGTAATTTTGACACCGACCCGTGAACTGGCTGCTCAAGTGGCAGAAGAAATAGGCAAATTTTCCAAGTATAAAAAATTACATGTATCTGTAATTTTCGGCGGCATGAGTATCGACCGCCAGATTAAAGAATTAAAAAGAAAGCCTGAAATAGT
>DEQG01000041.1:471-1685 GCA_002360325.1 Salinicoccus sp. UBA3372
ATATGCTGGTTCTGGATGAAGCCGATGAGATGATGAACATGGGCTTTATCGATGATGTCAAATTCATCATGTCAGAACTGCCTACAGAGAACCGTCAGACGCTGCTGTTCTCGGCTACAATGCCAAGTGCGATCCAGGAACTGGTTACACGTTTCATGGACGATCCAAAAATTATCAAGACGATGAAGCAGTCAACGAATAATCCGCAGATCGATGAGAACTATACGATTGTCAAAGAACTGGAAAAACTTGATATTTTCACTGATTTCCTTGATGTGCATCAGCCGGAACTTGCAATCGTCTTCGGACGTACGAAGCGCCGTGTCGATGAACTGACAGGTGCACTGATTGCCAAAGGCTACCGTGCTGAAGGACTGCACGGTGATATTACGCAGTCGAAACGCCTGGAAGTACTCAAGAAATTCAAGAACAATTCATTGGACATTCTCGTTGCGACTGACGTGGCAGCGCGTGGTCTGGACATTTCAGGTGTATCCCATGTATATAACTTTGACATTCCTCAGGATGCAGAGAGCTATACCCACAGAATCGGACGTACCGGCCGTGCAGGTCATTCGGGTATGGCACTGACATTCGTCAACCCGGTTGAAATGGATTATTTAAGAATGATTGAAAATGAAAAGCAGAAAACCATCCGCGCACTCAGACCGCCAAACAAAAAAGAGGTTGAAGCGGCGAGACAGAATGAAGTGTTCGATAAGATCACTGAATGGATGGCGAATGACACCAGTTCAGTCACCAAAGAGATGACGGACAAGCTGATCGAAGCGCACGGTGCTGAAAATGTCATTTCTGCAATGTTGAATGAATTCATGTTCTCAAGACAGGATGAAAATATTCAGCTGTCATTTGAAAAACCGTTATCGAAAAAAGGTTCCGGCGGACGCAGAGGCAACAGATCATCCAACTATAAGGGCGGCAGAAAAGGCCGTCCGCAAAAGCGCAATGACAACAAAGGAAGACGCGGCGGCAAACCGCAGTCCCAGAACAGGGGCGGCAAGCAGCAGGCACCGCGTCGCAACAAGTCCGGCCGCACTTTCAAAGATCATATAAAATAAATTAAAATTGATAAAAGCATCCACTTAAAGTGGATGCTTTTATTTAGTATAATGACAATTAAATGTATAATGATAAGGTAGAATGAAAATCTTCTCTGCCAAAGGAAGGTAAGTATGAAGAAATTATCTGAAAAA
>DEQG01000041.1:1814-5605 GCA_002360325.1 Salinicoccus sp. UBA3372
CCGGGATATTTGTATTAATATTTATCATCAATGTAATTATCCGTCCGTTGATATTTTACAAAGTGACCCGTTATGAACTTGCGGATGAGCAGATCATCGTCAAGAAGGGGTTTATTTTAATAAGAACGACTTTGATACCGATTAAAAGGATACAGGGTATCGAACTTGTCACGGGCCCTGTGTCGAGACGATACAATCTATCGGTTCTTCGGGCGAAAACAGCGAGCATGGGTATAGACCTGCCGCCGATTGCCATCGAAGAAGCGGGAGAGCTGAAAAGACAGATCATCGATTTGGTAAAGGAGGAGATTTCTGATGTATAGTCCTCAGAAGCTTCATCCGATTGCTTACCTGGGGAGTGTGGGTAACGCGCTGAAAAACTTGTGGATACCGCTGATTCTCATATTTTTTAACCAGCGGGAAACAATTATGTCCGGTAATATATCTCTGCCATGGCTTCTTGGAATCGGGGGAATATTCATTCTGCTCGTGGTTATTTTTGGCGGTCTGGATTTTATTAATAAATACCGCACACGTTTTTGGATAGAAGATGGCAAGTTTATATACAAAGACGGCGTTCTGACAAGAAGAGAGAAAGAATTTGATATTGAACGGATCCAGTCCATCGATTTCTCCGAGCCGATTTTCCACCGTCTGTTCAAAGCGGTGAAGCTGGAAGTGTTCACGCCAGGGGAAGGCGTCGTCATAGATACGATGAAAAAGACTCAGGCAGAAGAGCTCCAGAGAATCATCTATGATGAGCAGGAGAGGATTGCTCAAGGGACGGAACAGGCTGACACTATCGAAATCGGTGATGCAAGTCCGTGGCCGAAAGATGAAAGCGTCCATGATGCCGGGGAAGAAATCAAAGACACGCCTAAGAAAACTTTTGCTACACTGCATAAGTTAAAACGCGGTGAACTGCTGCTGATGAGTATGACGAGCGGTGCACTGGGTGCTTTTGTGGCGATACTTTTTGCAATTTTAAACATTATCGGGTCACAGTTCATAATCGAAAGGTACTTTGATTATTTTGACGGACTATTTCAAAATACAATCATGGCGATGTCCGTCGCGGCGATATTCTTTGTCGTCGTCGGCTATACTTTCGGTGTCATCATTTTACTGATCAAGTATTATGACTATACATTAAGTAAAAAAGATGATGACCTTGCGGTGCAATACGGGCTGCTCGAGAAGAAGCATAAAAGTGTTAATATTAACCGCGTGCAGAATATAATCATCAAAGACTCGATCTTAAGACGTATGATCGGCTATTATTCACTGTCTGTCACCATCACCAGTGACACATTCGAAAGTGACGACGATAACAGTACGGTGGAAATCATGCCTTTTATAAAAAGAAATTTACTATATGACATTGTCGAGGAAATCCTGCCGAACTATGAAGTGATCAAACCAAAAAGCAACGTGCCTATAAGGGGCTACCGCCGCTATTTCCAAATATCTACTGTGGTATTGCTGCTGGTGACGGGGGTTGTGCAGTATTTCTGGCTTGACTGGGCTTGGATCCTCGGTCTCTTCGCTCTGTTCCTCGTCATCATTGCAGGCGTTTATTCCGCAAAGAACAATGGTTATGTCATTAAAGATGATGAAATCAATATGCTGACCACGGGCTTTTTCACGCGCAGCCATTTCGTCATCAAACATGACAAGGTCATTGAATGTGCAATTTTGGAAAATCCATTTTTAATCCGCTCCAGACTTGCAAACATTTCAGTGACTACAGCGGCAGGAATCGTCGGCTCGGTTGCGACCGTGAAATTCATAGACAGAAAAGATATAGAAATCATATGGAATTGGATTAAAGAAGGAGGCGGGCATGATGAAGAAGATCTCTCCGAAAGCAATCAGATTGTGGAGGATTAAAGCAGGTATCTATGCTTCGGTATGTCTGCTCCTGACAATCATAGTTTTCATATTATCTGTGACGGTGCTGGAATTTCTGCCTTGGTATGTACCGCTTGCACTGCTCTTAATCACTTTATATATCGTGCTTGTGGATATATGGCTGGTACCTAAGTTGAAGTACAGATTTTTCAGGTATGGAATTTTTGATGATGAAATTCATGTGCATGAGGGAATATTCATTAAAAAACAGAAAGCTGTGCCGATATTCAGAGTCCAGAACATTGATACTACCGTCGGACCAATCATGAGAAGGATGAAACTGAAGGGCATCAGCTTAAGGACTCCGGCAGAAAGAGTATATATACCTGAACTTCAGGAAGAGGATGCAGATTCACTCAGAACAACAATACGTGATATCATTAATAATCAATCGAGGTTGGAATCATGATTATAGGATTAGGTACAGACATTATAGAAATCAGCAGAATCAAAAAGGTGAATAAAGATCACCGTCTGGCCAGAAGGATACTGGCTGACGAAGAACTGGACAAATATATGAATATAAAAAGTGATACAAGAAGAACAGAATTTTTGGCAGGTCGTTTTGCTGTCAAGGAGGCATACTCGAAAGCGCTCGGCAGCGGCATCGGAAAAACCGTTGCATTTAAAGACATCAGATGCCTGAATGACAGTCATGGCAAACCGTCCATTGCAGATGATGCGCGTGCACATGTATCCATTTCACATGCCGAAGAGTACGCTGTTGCAATGGTTGTTCTTGAAACACAATAAGGAGGCAGTTTCTGTGAGCGAGAGATACTATCGCGACACGCTCGTACATGTAGATTTAGAAGCGATTCATCATAATTATAAAATGATTGCGGGTAAACATCCGGATAAAACATTCATAGCGGTCGTCAAGGCCGATGGTTACGGGCTCGGCAGCGATACAGTCGCGCATTATTTGGCTGACCGGGGCGTCGGCTATTTTGCAGTCGCGACTTTGGACGAGGCAATCGATTTGAGGATGCACGGCGTCAAAGAGAAGATTCTTGTACTGGGAATCATCAACCCCGAAGATATCAACAAGGCAATACAGCACAGAATTGCGATTACCGCCCAGGGACTCGACTGGATAAAGCGCGCCAAGGCACATGTAGATGATAAATATGAAAAAGAGGTGTGGATTCATATAAAGGTGAATACTGGCATGAACCGTTACGGGACAAAAGATGTCGGGGAAATAAAAGAGATGATTGAGGAGATTGACGGATTCGAACGCTTTATATATGAAGGGATTTTCAGTCATCTGACATCAGCTGACATGGATAACGACTCTGCGCAGATGGAGATGGATACATTCAAAGATATAATCAGCCAGGTTGAGACACCTGAGTATGTGCATATTCAAAACTCAGCCGGTGCATTATGCTATGACGCCGATTTTTGCAATGCGATGCGTATCGGCATTTCTTTATATGGATACTACCCGAGTCCATTCGTCAAATCAGCTTCTTCAATCGACTTGAAGCCAGCGGTAGATTTAACGGCGAAAGTGGCTGCAATGCACAACCTGAAGTCCGGCGAGTCGGTGAGTTACGGACGGACTTACACCGCAGAAAGTGACGAGACAATCGCAACATTGCCAATCGGCTATGCTGATGGTTTCATAAGGGCCCGTACCGGATCGAAAGTTGAGGTCAATGGACAGCAATGCCCGGTGGTCGGCAGAGTGTGCATGGATTCCATAATGGTTAAAGTTCCGGCTGATGTCAAAATCGGCGATCAGGTATATCTTATCAGCAGAAATCCGGATTCGTTGCAATCCATGGATATTTACAGTGAATATACAGAGACGATTCCTTATGAATCATTGACGCTGCTTTCGAAGCGGATTCCTCGTTACTATCAGGGTGAAG
>DEQG01000112.1:0-793 GCA_002360325.1 Salinicoccus sp. UBA3372
TTTTTATTTTAATTAATCATTTCCGTTCATTCTCTCCATTCATATTTAATCTATTCCCTTAATATCAATTCAGTATTCTACTAATTTTTGGTATGATAAAAGTGAAAATTATTTCATCGAAGGGGATGTTATGATGACTGATAAAAAAGATGATAAGAAAAACTCTTTGAACATGGGTTCAGGTATAGCAATCGGAATTGCCATCGGTGTTGCATTCGGTGTTGCGATGGATAATATACCCATCGGTGTCGCTTTCGGCGTCGCTTTCGGTGTGGGACTGGGGTCTGCCGGTTCAAAAAAGAAATAGTACTTAATTTTCACCAATCCAACAAAAGGGATTTGATAAAATGTGGATACTCTACATCGTCATCACCGGTATTCTTGCCGGTGTCATAAGCGACTATTTGAAACATAAGAGAAAGATGGAAAAGATGAAGCTCGACCATATCGATAAGGAAATCGAACTGGAACGGCTGAAGCAGGAGAACTATCTGCTTGAAAATGAAGAGATGCAGGCAGTTTTAGACCGCATCAAAGAGGACAACAAACGGCTCGAAGCGCAGAAGGACAGCAAGTGGCTGATTCAGGAAACACATGAGCGACAGCTAGAGAAATCTGATGAAGAGACAAAGTGATAAAACAGGTTGACTCAGCTCAGTCTGCTTTCATAAGGGGGTTTCATAGTGGGATGGGTCTTTATTATCGTCGCAGCCATACTGGCTGGTGTCATTAAAAATTATTTGAGCCACAAAAAGGATATGGAATTGATCAGACTCGACCATATCGATAAGGA
>DEQG01000112.1:918-8864 GCA_002360325.1 Salinicoccus sp. UBA3372
CAGGAAACACGTGAGCGACAGCTTGAGGACCGGGATGAATGACCAGGCTCATAAGTTGAAATAATTCACTTTTTCTTATATTATTAATAGGTTGTCTTTTATATTATTACATAAGAAAGAGTGGATATTTTGCTGGAATTTTTAAAGCGCCAGTCCCGTCATCTGTTCCCTGGCTATTTTGCGATGGTCATGGCTACCGGTGCGTTATCACTGTCATTCTGGTATCTGGGTCTGGAAATCGCAGCTGAACTTCTTATTTACTTGAATATTTTCATATACATCATTCTGCTCTCACTGAATGTCATCAGACTTTTATTGAACACTAATGAGTTTTTGCAGGATATGTCCGATCACGGGAAAGGGCCCGGATTTTTCACTTTGATCGCCGGTACCGAAGTGCTCGGCACACAGCTTGTGGTCATTAAAGGACTCATCGTCTGGGGCCTTCTTTTCTGGAGCATCGCATTTCTGCTCTGGATCATATTGATGTACACGTTCTTTACACTGATCATCGTCAAGAAGGTCAAGCCGATGATCGACGAGTCTGTCAACGGCGGATGGCTGCTGGTCGTGGTGTCGACGCAGTCGATTGCCGTGCTCGGCACACTGATTGCACCGGGTATGGGCATTTTCAGCGAGATCATTCTGTTTATCTCACTGTGTCATTTCCTGCTCGGATGTATGCTGTATCTGAATATCATTGCATTCATATTTTACCGCCTGATGTTTGTCAAAGTTGAAGCGATGTCTTTGACACCGCCGTACTGGATCAATATGGGGGCGCTTGCGATTACGACGCTCGCCGGATCGGTAATGCTGATCCACGGTATGGATGCGGGCATCATCGTCGATCTGGAAATTTTCATCAAAGGATTCACTTTATTTTTCTGGGTGCTCGGTTCCTGGTGGATTCCGCTTCTGATCACACTCGGTATATGGCGTCATATTGCACGGCGCTATCCGCTCTCCTATACACCTGAAATGTGGGCGATGGCATTCCCCGTCGCTATGTACACGGTGGGTACGATCCATCTGTCCATTGTGCTGGACATGGAGTTTTTGATGATCATCCCCTACATTACAATATTCGGGGCGGCGGGCGTATGGCTGTTCGTCATGGCAGGCATGGCCGTCCATCTCGGTAAAAGGCATACGGCATATGTAAAAAACCGTACCGGTGCGGAGCATTCGAACAACGAGCGCATCGGCTGATGCGGAATGCCAGAAGTTACTTTGTCCACCCAAAGTTAACATTTCATACAAACATGAGACCTTAATTTATATGTTTGATACTGTATAATAACGTTAAAAGCATGATCAGGAGGACTGTAAATGAGTAAGTTTGAAGTGTTTGATGATGAACAGCAGTTGTTCAGACGGATCGACCAGCTGCGTATTGATGATATAAAAGATGAAGATATCACAGTCGTTGCAAATGACAGGCTGGACAATCACTCCATCATTTACTACACGTCTGTCAACTTCAAAAAATCTCACGGTACATTGTGGGACCGTTTCGCTTCAAAATTCGGTGATGATGACAGCAGCAGCGGCGGACGTGTCATTGACCGGCTCAATCTATCCGGAGCAGATAAAGCCAAATATGACAAAGCCCTGGATGATGGCAGTATTTTATTGTTCGTCAAAGGTCTGTCGCATACTGAAGAAGTGCAGGAGGCACGTGAAGACGATACGGATTCTGCCGCGGAAGCAGCCGATGAAGCAGCCGAAGAGACAAAAAATGATACTGAAAGTATTTCAGATGATGAAGAAAAGAGGTCTGATGAAATGATAGTAACCCCGGAAGGTCCTACACTGACAAAAGAGTATGACGGCATCACCGTAACTACGGAAGCAGTGGAGAAAAAAGAGACGCCCGTCAATGAAATTAAAACGGACGGCGACACTCACCGCATCGACATGAGCACTTATGTGACAGAGTATGATGAAGAGCTTGAACTCGAGGAAGAAGAAATTCAGCATGCCAAAGTGGAACAGGTCATCGAAGAAGAGGAGGAAACAATCGAAGAAAAAAATCAATATCATACAGTTAAAGATAATGTCGTGAACATGAATCCTGAAGAAGACGAAGAAGGAATCAGGCAAGGCTGATCATAAGTTGCTCCCCGGACGGGTATACCGGGGAGCTTTTCTGTTTCCGCCAAGTTTATGTGATATGAAAATGGGTAAAAATAATAGATGGCATCACTATATATTTAATGAACCTGGAGGGTTGATAATGAGCCGCTTTGAGAAATTTGCCACGGAACAGGATGTAATGGAAAGAATTGAACAGCTGCGCACTGACGGCCTGGAGGAAGCAGATATTACAGTGATTTCCAGCCAGAAACTTGAAAATGCCTATTTGAAATACAGACACCTGAATTTTAAACATTCCGAAGGAACGACTTGGGATAAATTCGTCTCAATGTTTTCCGATGATGATCCGAAAGACAAAGTTCTGGGCGCGCTTGATATCACCGACAGTGAAAAAGAGCATTTCAAACACGCCCTGGACAGAGAGGAAATTTTACTGCTTAAAGAAGGTCATGCGGCGGGTGAAGAGAGCTATGTACAAAATGAACCGCGTGAATATCATGAAACCCAGCAGCAGGACACGCAGGCAATGGAAGATGAAGCTGCGCAGAATGAAAGGCTCGATGCACGGAACACTGCGACGGAATCCGCAGGCAGCTACTCGTATGATTACGGTCCGGATCAGGAAAGCGATACACTGCATGCGGCGGATGAGGTTGGCAGATTCGATTCCCTGCACTCTTCCAAAGCTTCCATAAAATCTGCAGACGGCAGCAGAGCCGGCGGGCCGGCTTATGAAGAAGAAGCGGACCGTGCAATCAGAAGTGATATTACTCTGGATTCGGAACGTCAAGTTATCGAAGACGATAATGACATCACCCTCAAAGACACAGAGAATGATGATGAAAATAATGTTTCGGATAAAGAAAAACCGGATGATGTTCCGGCCAAAAGTGAATATGATTATAACTCCGATAAAGACAACGACTATAAATGATGAGTACAGAAGCACCGGGCACTAATGTGGACCCGGTGCTTTTATTTATAATACATATCTTTTATCAAGGGCGTGATGAATTTGAAACTGGATGCGGTCGATGTGCTTTTCATGCACTACATCACAGACAGGACAACCGATGAAGTATATAAATATGATTTCTGGCAGTTCGAATATGCCAGACAGCCGGCGGATCTGGTACAGCATCTGCTGGATGAAAATGTGATCTATGAAGATGACAGCCTGCCTGAGACCCTCGTGAAGCTGAGAGCATTTGAGCTGAAATACATTTTAAAGGATTCAGGGCTCAAAGTGTCAGGAAATAAACCCGTTCTCATCAAAAGAATTCTTCAGCACGCAGCTGAAATTGACTTCACGGACGTCCCTTTAAAAAATGTCTATAAACTTTCTGAGCACTGTACAGACTTTTACAGTCAGACCCGCTTTTTAAATTTCTTTCATTTCAACGGCAGTTTTGATGTGCATGAAATTTATGATTTTTATCTTGATCATGATGATTTGGACAACGATCAGATTGCCATCCGTTTTTTGGAGAGAAAAGCACTGGATCATATTCATGATGAAAACAAATACACCGCGGTCAAATGCTATTATCTGATCGCAAATTACGCCCGGGACGAAATGGGAGACCTGTCACTGTCCATATACTATTTGAATCATTTCACCATGCTTGTCGTGCTGCAGGCGCTCCATCACCATGGTGCCGGCACTGTCATTGCCCATTTCGATCTGGACGGCTATACGAAAGACCGGTACAGGGCATTTATGGCATCTGAAAATATGAATGCTGATGCACTCGCAAGCTATATGGCTGAATCCACGAATGAACTCCCCTATGCCGCCGAAGAGCTGGAAACCGCTGCGGCATTCATCATAAATCTGATAAATGAAAAGGCTTAAATCCTTTCAAACGGATTTAAGCCTTTATTTTTAATGGGCATGGCCGTGGTTATGGCCGGATTCAGTTTTAAAAGCCATGTCACAGATGACTTCATCGCCGTGACTGTGGTCTTCGCATTCAATCTGGATCGTCACGTGCCCGATATTGTTTTCTTCGAGTTCATCTTCAATCTTATGAAGCAGTTCCTGGCTTTCGTAAACTGTCATTTCGCCGTTCACGACGACGTGGGCGGACAGTGCGTTCATGCCGCTGGTAATCGTCCATGCATGGAGATCGTGTATGCCTTTCACTTCATCGAAGGCCTTTATCCTATTGACGATATCTTCAAGGTCGACATTGACCGGTGTGCCTTCCATCAGCACATGGAGCGAGTCTTTCGTCACCCGCCAGCCGCTGATCAGAATGAGCACGGCAACGATGACACTGGCGAGCGGGTCGGCGATGCCCCAATTGAAGAAAATCATCAGGAGTGCAGCAATGATCGCACCGACCGAACCGAGCAGGTCGCCCAGCACGTGAAGGAATGCGGCTCTCATATTCAGGTTGTCTTCGGTGCTGCCGCTTTTCATCAGCATCCATGCGACGATGATATTGACGACGAGACCTAGTGCCGCGATGCCGAGCATACCGAAGGACGCCACTTCAGGCGGATTTTGGAACCTGCCGATCGCTTCGTAAAATATGAATCCTGAAATCAATATTAAAGTGACCCCGTTAAAGACGGCGGCGAGTATTTCGAACCGTTTATAGCCGTATGTCTTACTGTAGTTCGCGACCCTTTCGCCGAGTGTCAGTGCAACCACCGCGACACCGAGTGAAATCGCATCGCTCAGCATATGGCCCGCGTCCGCAAGCAGTGCCAGACTGTTCGTCAGAAAACCGCCGACGGCTTCTACAATCATAAAGAATGTAATGATGATAAACGCGATGAACAGCGTCTTTTTATTCGCATTATGCGAGTGATCGTGACTCATAACCTCATCTCCTGAAATTAGTGATTAATCGTGTTTTATGTGGCTGATCATCTGATCCAGCATCAGCATGACGTGTTGGTCATCGTGGGAATAGTAGATTGTCGTGCCGTCCCGGCGTGACTTGACCAGCCTTAAATTTTTAAGCGTCTTCAACTGGTGTGAAACCGTAGACTGCTTAATATCCAATGTATTTGAAATGTCCCCGACCGAATGTTCATTGTTGAACAGATAAGTCAGTATGCGTACCCTTGTCGGGTCCCCGAGCGCCTTGAACGTGCGGGTGACGGTATCTATCGTTTCTGCATCCGGTTCTTTGTAATCCATATGCCCACCTCTTATTTTTTATCCATCTATATATTAACATATGTTCATATAATAATGAAGTGAAAATAAAAGACTGCAGACCGTTTCAGATCTGCAGTCACTTCATAATACGGCTCTACTCTCCGCTCAGGCATCCAGCTGACGCCGTACTTGTCATCGAACGCTGCGAACATCGATGTCCATTCGGTCTCTTCCATCGGCATCTTCACGTCCACTCCGCATGCCACCCCTGTTTCCTCTTTGAAGATACGATAAAAATGCGACTCACTATATCCGAAATAGTCAGCCGCCTCTTTTACCGTCGTATCGTTGTAATGGGTTTTAAAATATTCGAGTACTTTATTGGTTTCCATGGTCATCACCGCCAGATCATTTATCATGCTTCCTTTTCATCTCATTCAAGTATTGTTCCGACTGCCCTTTTGGAATCGTCAAAGTATTAAAATCGCCGCCTTTAATCTGCTTGCCGATATAGACAATCTGTCCGACGTGGTAGGAGTAATGCGACATCTGCCTCTCAATCGCTTCAATGACAATATGCTCCTCACTTCTGATGCGGATGGTTTTCAAAAGATCTTCACCTTCAAGATTTGATAATGTGCCGAGGAGAATCTCCCAGCCCTTCTCCCAGTCTTCAAGCATTTCTTTTCGGGATGCGGCAACACCTAAAAATTCCGAGTCCCTGTCCCTCGATTCTTTTTCACCGTCTGAAGTTAAAAAATCCGACCATCTTGAAATCATATTGCCGCTCAGGTGTTTCATGATGACGGCAATACTGTTCGAGGCTTCATTCATTGACCAATGCAGCTGCGAGTCATCCAGCTGCTCAATCGTTTTATCGCCAAGTTTCTTAACATCTTTAAACTTTTCAATGACTGTATTTAAGTATCTTTCTTCAATATTCATTCTGGAATCACCTTGATCTGATATTTGACGGTTACGTCCCGCCATGATCGATTGACTGCTCTGCCGCCCTCATTTCATCCGTCACGCACCGGTACAGTTTCACTGCAGAATACATGCACTTCCCAACGTTTTTCCATTATGATTTCCTTTTATATATGCCTCTCTATTTTAACGAATATTTTGACTATTCGCCACTTTGAAATGTAAGCCTTTTCTTTTGCATAACCCTGAGTTTTTAGGGTAGAATAATCATATGCGCTTTCTCGCAACAATTTAATTTTTAGGAGGAATTTTTAATGGTATTGCCATACAAAGCAGAGGCTGCAACTGATTTTACACAAGAATCAAACAAGCAGGCATTCAAACAAGCATTGGAGCAAGTGAAGGAAGACTTTGGTGTTGAACGTCCACTCGTCATCGGTGGAAAAGAGGTGATGACAGATGATAAGACAGATGTCATCAATCCTGCGGATAAAGAACAGGTGCTTGGCCATGTTTCAAAAGCGAAATCTGAACATATCGAGCAGGCTTTCGAAGCTGCTGAAGAAGCATTTGAATCATGGAGTGCGTGGACTGCGAAAGAACGTGCAGACTTGCTTTTAAGAATTTCAGCAATCATTCGCCGGAGAAAACATGAGTTCTCCGCACTGATGGTATACGAAGCTGGTAAGCCTTGGAATGAAGCTGACGGCGATACGAATGAAGCAATCGACTTCATCGAATACTATGCACGCTCAATGGTGGAATTGGCAGACGGTAAGCCGACACTTGACCGTGAAGGTGAAACGAACAGCTACTTCTATCAGCCTATGGGTGTCGGTGTAACCATCTCACCTTGGAACTTCCCATTCGCGATCATGGCAGGTACGACACTTGCACCGGTTGTTGCAGGTAACACGGTACTGTTAAAACCATCCGGAGACACTCCTCTGATTGCATATAAACTGATGGAAGTTCTTGAAGAAGCAGGACTCCCTGGCGGTGTCGTCAACTTTGTCCCTGGATCATCACGTGACATCGGTGATTACATGGTAGATCACCATAAGACACAATTCATCACATTTACAGGTTCAAAAGGCGTCGGACTGCGTATTACGGAAAGAGCGGCAGTCGTTCAGGAAGGCCAGCACTTCCTAAAACGCACGATTACTGAAATGGGCGGTAAGGATACAATTATCGTCGATAAAGATGCTGACCTGGATGTGGCGGCTGAATCTATCGTCACTTCAGCATTCGGATTCTCAGGACAGAAATGTTCAGCATGTTCACGTGCTGTCGTTCACGAAGATGTTCATGATGAAGTACTTGCAAGATCAATCGAACTTGCTAAAGAACTGACTGTAGGCAACACAGTGGATAATACTGACATGGGACCTGTCGTCAGCCAGAAACAGTTCGATAACATTAAAGAATATATCGAAACAGGTAAAAAAGAAGGTAAACTGGAATTTGGCGGAGAGACAGATGACTCCACTGGATTCTTTGTACACCCTACAATCTTCTCAGGTCTTGATCCTGAAGCTGTCATCATGCAGGAAGAAATCTTTGGACCTGTAGTCGGTTTCACTAAAGTTAAAGACTTCGACGAAGGGCTTAAAGTTGCAAACAATACTGAATACGGCCTGACTGGCGCAGTAATCACAAATACACGTGAAAACTGGCACCTGGCAGTCCGCAAATTCGATGTCGGCAACCTTTACCTGAACCGCGGCTGTACTGCAGCTGTAGTCGGATACCACCCATTCGGCGGTTTCAAACTTTCAGGTACAGACCAGAAGACAGGCAG
>DEQG01000105.1 GCA_002360325.1 Salinicoccus sp. UBA3372
ATATGAGTTTTTGAACTCCAGCATCAGCTGTATGCTTTGATTTGTGAACAACGATAGAGTCAGTATTTTACGTAGTACGAATCTGCGAGAATCCGGGGATCATTCAGGAACAGTTATTGGATATGGTTAAAGTGGATCGCTCCACCGCAACTCGTGCACTTCAAAAATTGGCAGCGAATGGCTTTATCGAAAAACAAGATGATCCGGATAATAAAAAGGATAAAAAACTCTTTCCTCCGATAAAAGGAGAAAGCGTTTATCCTTTCATCAAAAACGAGAATGTCCATTCGGGTCAAGTTGCATTGCAAGGACTTTCTGAAGAAGAAAAAGAAATGGCATTCAATCTCCTGCAGCGAATCCGGAGTAATGTCGAGAAGGAATGGGAATATGTAAAAAAGGAAATAAGCGAAACTATTAAAGAACTGAAGGAGCGACTGATCCTTATGACAACAATAATAAAAAAATGCACCCAAAAAGATCTGCATGAACTCCAAGCCATCAGCATCAAGACATTTACTGAGACATTCCAGGAGCAAAACTCTCCAGAAGATCTTCAGGCTTATTTAGAAAAGGCCTATGATTTGAAACAGTTGGCACGAGAAGTAGCGAACCCTTCTTCCCAATTCTTTTTTGTACACTTCAATGAAAAAGTAGCCGGCTACCTAAAAGTCAATACCGATGAGGCGCAAACAGAAACAATGGGCAGTGATTCTCTTGAAATTGAACGAATTTATATTAAAAAGGCGTGTCAAAAATACGGGTTTGGCAAATTGCTAATGGATAAAGCATTTGAAATTGCACTTGAACAACATAAAAAGAGTATTTGGCTGGGTGTCTGGGAAGAAAATGAAAACGCCATCGCCTTCTATCGAAAAAAAGGATTTGTCTATAAGGGCTCTCACTCTTTCTTTATGGGAGAGGACGAGCAAGTGGATTTGATCATGGTTCGAACACTCCATTAAACTTTTTAATGAAAGGTGAATCACTATTTACATTCCAAAATCGTTCAAAGTCAATGACGCAGATGAAATCTGGGAGTTTGTTCCACAGTACTCCTTTGCGACACTCATGACCAAGAAAAAAAGAGAGCCCATTGCGACACACTTGGTGATGCAATTAATAAAAGAAGAGAAGAATTACTTTATAACTGGACATATGGCTTATGGTAATCCCCAACGGCGAACATTCGCTGAATCCGAAGATGTGCTGGTTATGTTCCAAGGGCCTCATGCTTACATCTCCTCTTCCTGGTATGAACGAGAAAACGTCCCGACCTGAAATTATCAGGCTGTCCACGTGTACGGGAGAGCAAGCATTTTGCCGAAAAAGGAACTGATCGAAGACCTCACCGTCCTGCTAGACAAACACGAAGGAAATCGGGAAAATCCGGTCTTATGGGAGACTCTTTCCCCTTCCCTCTTAGAAAAGGAACTGAAAGGCATTGTCTACTTCAAGATTCAGGTGGAAGAAATTAAGGCTGCCTATGAGATGAGCCAGAATCGTCACGAGAATGATTATCGAACCATCATGAACCACTGTAACTGCTAAACTCAACGGCTGGGGCTGCGGGTGTTTTCTTGGACCATTAATTGTTAAATGTATCTAAAATAACAGTGCATATCTAACTGTTACTCATATAGCTTCAATGTTTGAATCGTATTATTTGTGACTACTATTAAGGATATGTATTTATTTTATTCAACTTAACTTTTAGTAAGATTACCTCTGACCCGCACTAACGATGATACGCTTCATTCCTCAATATCTTATTCACCCTGAATATCTGCTCCATCAGCATGACTTTCATCATCTGGTGGGGGTAGGTTAGGGTGCCGAAGCTGATTTCCTGATTGCTCCGTTTCTTAACCGCTTCTCCAAGCCCGTTACTGCCGCCGATGACAAATACCACATCGCTTTTTCCTGTATTCATCCACCTCTGATATTCATTAGCGAGTTTGTCGCTCGTATATGTCTTACCGTGTATTTCCAACGATACGACATGCTGGTTATCTTTTATCTTGTCAAGTACACGTTCCGCCTCTTTATCCTTGATGATTTCAATATCTTTGTCACTCGCATTGTTCGGTTCTTTTTCATCATTGACTTCAATCAGGTCGATCTTCGCATACTTGCTGATCCGCTTCTTATATTCATCCACTGCCTGGACCCAGTATTTTTCTTTCAGCTTTCCCACTGTGATCATAGTGATTTTCATTGCTCATCGTCCTTCCGTTCATCGACTGCCATCTATCCAGTCATGTTATATCATTTTTTATTTTACCATGCTTTTTCCAAAATAAATTGAACGCTCTCCGGATTTATCTCATCGACCCGGGGAGCGTCCTTGTGCATTTAATATATTCTTTTTTTAATGATTAATCATACTTTGGTTTTCTTTTACCGAAGTAGAGCAGTCCGGCAAGTAAACCGATCAGCAGCATGACAGATGAGAAGATAAGGAATGGCCATGGTCCCCACATGAATACGAGCGGGGCGGATAATGCTGTGACGAGACCGGCGCCAAGGAACGGTTCAAAAACAAGTTGCTTATAACCGAAACCTTCGACTGCAGGTGATTTCATCTCAGGGTCGGCCACACGTATCAGCATCAGACCGGTTGCGGTTACACCTGTGGATTGCCCGAAATCACCGACCGCTCTTTCCAGCCAATAATCCGGCGGCATCCGCGGGCCGAATACGAAGAACCCGATCACATTCCACATGATTCCGCCGGCAGCCAGTATCAGAAATGGTACTAGATATTCGCCGATGACTTGTAGCGAAACAGTCGCGATTGCACTCACAATCAGGAAATCAAGAGAAAAGCCCTGGATTCTGATAACGGTCTCCCTGTCAATCAGTTTCAATTTATCGAACCTGCTGACGAAGACTTGTACAATGAGACCGCCAATCATCGCCAGCGGGAACAATGGTACATACGTCATAAAATCAGAGCCGAATAAAGTCATCTCGAGCCAGGTGATGCTCTGCAGTATGATATAGCCTACAAGAATGGACACACCGACTATAGTGAAGTGGAAACTCAATGTATCAATCGATTCGGGTCTGACTGTCAATTTTCCGGCATCTCCACGACTGTCAGGCTCAACAACACCTGATTTTTGAGTGGCTGACATACCTTCTACATCCTTGATGACTTTTGCATGTTTTTTCGTACACCCCAGTTGACGAATGCAATACCCACAATGACACCCGTTAAAATACCGACTGTCGCAAGGCCGATAGCAAGGTCGTATGCTTCAGGGAACCCGAGTTCCTCAAAAGTGCCCTGCAGGCCGGCAGCAGTGCCGTGTCCGCCTTCAAAACCGATTTCAATAAGCGTTCCGACCCAAACCGGCATATCATAGAAAGGCACCAGTATAAGCATCGCCAGCAGCAGACCGATGACATACTGTCCCCAGCCGAGCGTCCAGCCGAAAGCGAGCTGCGGTCCACCAACATCCCAGACCCTCTGCAAGTTTGGCAGGACCGTACCGAAGAACAGGGTGGCAAACACGACGTTGATTAAAAGACCCGGCAGTTCTGACCATACTTCCATAATTTCTTCTGTCACAAAGCCGTTCGCCCAGAATGAGTCGTCTCCGGTAAAATTCCTAAGAAGCAGACCCAGTGCCTCCGGTCCAAGAATCAATGCCAGAAACCCGCCGATGACCGAAGCGGGAAGGAACAAGTTCTGCATCCATTCAGAGTGCATCCTGATCCATTTACCTATCTAAAGAAAAATCCCTAAGTATATCAATGCAAACCCTATCTGTTCAGGACTCATTCTTTTCACATCTCCTTTTGGGTTCTCATTTTTCTATCCTTTTCCCTGTTATATGATAAATTAACCAACTTTTCATAAAGTAGTATATCCTATATCAATTGACTTTCCTCGCTCTGGCATCCGCATAGTTCTTATTTTTATGAATGAACATCTTCGCCAGCTGATCTGCAAACAGCAGTCCAACTGCAACACCGCCTGCAATGAGTATGACTTCAAGCATCGTATTCAGCGAAGCGGTATATTAAAACATAAAAATGAGTGAAAACCCTATTGTTCCGGTTTCCACTCATTATTTATCCACGGATTATTCATAGTTATCCACAGTTGCCAACAGTTTATACACAATTTTCTGTGAATAAGTGTTTATTCTTTAATTTTACCGTCTTTCATTTCAACGATACGGTCCGCATATACCAGCATATCTTCATCATGCGTCACCATCAAAACTGTTATATTTCTTTCCAATGATAAATTGCGTATCAATTCCATCACTTCTGTTGAACGTTTAGAGTCGAGACTTGCTGTCGGTTCATCAGCAAACAAAAGTTTCGGTTCATGGATGATTGCTCTTGCGATTGCCACGCGCTGCTTCTCGCCGCCGGAGAGATTATCCGGATCGCTGTTTCTGTGCTTCCACATACCGACCGCTTGCAGTACATCCTGGACGCGTTCCTTCTTTTCTTTTTTGCTCCACTTCAATTCCGCAGTATCAATCATCAGATTCAGCTGGTCTTTTACCGATAGGAACGGCACCAGATGGGCATTCTGGAAGATGAAACCGAATTCTTTCGCCCGTATTTCTCTCACCCGGTTGCTGCTCATGCCAGTCAGATCCATATCATCGAATTTTATTTTACCGGCACTTGATTTTTGAAGGCCTGCCGCGATTGTTAATAATGTACTCTTTCCTGAGCCTGAAGTGCCGACAAGTGCGGTGACCCGGCCTTCAGGCAGTTCAAGGTCGATGCTCTTCAAAATTCTTTCTTCGTTTTTGCCGATTTTAAATGACTTTTCCAATTCTTTAATCTGTAATGACGACATATTATGCGCCTCCCTGATTGATTGCTTCCATCGGTTCTACTTTACTGATCTGTAAGCCGGACAATGTCGCTCCGATGAATCCGATAATAAAGAACCCTGCTGCCATGACTGCCGAAGTTTCAATTGTCAGTTGATACGGCATGCCTTCAGGCAGTATCAGTGTAATCAGCTGGCTTAAGGAGATGGCGAGGATGAGTGATATTAATGTGATGAGTATCATCTGTACCCACATCAGTCTGAGAAGCGTAAGCGTCTTTACACCGACTGCTTTCAATATACCGTATGTGCCGAGTTTCTGAACGTTGATCATGTAGAAGAAAATCGCAAACAGCATACCGCTGATGACAAACAGGAATACGATGATCATATTCAGTGATAGCATTTCTGCAGAATAACTCGGTATCGTATTTAAAAACTGACCCTGGTTGAATGCAGCCAT
>DEQG01000089.1:0-9180 GCA_002360325.1 Salinicoccus sp. UBA3372
TGCAGTACGTGGTACATTCCACGGTATTCCCGCATTTTCTCCATTGCGATGACGTCCTTTGTATCCTGGACGACACAGATGACGCTTCTGTCTCTCGATTTATCTGAACATATATAACATGGATCCACATCAGTGATATGCCCGCATACTGAACAGAACTGCAATTCTCTTTTCACTTCCATCAGGCTGCGTGAAAAATCAACGACGTCCTCTTCATTCATGTTCAAAACATAAAATGCCAGACGCTGGGCTGTTTTCGGCCCAATGCCCGGCAATTTCATGAAGCTGTCAATGAGCTTTGAAATTGGTTCAGGATAATGCATATTACATCATTCCTGGAATGTTTAAACCTTTAGTGTGTTTACCTAAACGGTCACTCATCAGTTCGTCCGCTTTAGTCATTGCTTCGTTTGTCGCAGCAACAACCAGGTCCTGCAGCATTTCAATATCTTCAGGATCTACAACTTCTTCACTGATTTCAACATCCATGACTTCTTTCTGGCCGGATACAGTCACTTTGACCATGCCGCCGCCTGCTGAACCTACAACTGTTTCTTCTTTAAGCTTTTCCTGCTCTTCTTCCATCTTCTTCTGCATCTTCTGCATCTGTTTCATCATGCCTTGCATGTTGTTCATTCCACCGCGCATTTATAATTCCTCCAAAAATTTAATTTTCATTTATCCATTATATACGATTATTATTATACTATAAACCTTTATTAATCCCTAGTTTCCACTATGCTGCTGTCAAACAGTTCTCTAGCAACATCAGACGGCTTTTTCTCATCCGGTTTCGCTTCCTGCTGTTTGTTGGATTTTCTTTCTTTGATGTAGTCCGCCCTCACCTGCTGCCAGCTTGATTGAGGCACACCGACGACCTGGACTTCCTTGCCGATGATGGTCGGGATGACCGCTTCCAGTTCCCGCTTTTTCTTATCGTCATTATTGATCAGCTCTGAATGTACATCGTTATCAAACTTGATCAGGACGTGTGTGTCACTTGCCGCCACCGGTTCCGAATCTTTAATCAGGGACCTGAGAGCATGGAATTCTTTATCTTCCACATATTGATACACCTTCGGCCAGCTGTCTTTCAGTTTGACTATATCTTCTTTGTTCGCCTTATCCAGCACTTTTTCAATCTGACTGATCGAGTAGCCCTTGCCGCTTGTACGTTTACTCTGCTGTCTTCTTGCATCATTGTTTGACTGTGGCGAGAGCTGGGCATTTTCCAATCTGCGTTCAAGTTCACTCAATTTCTCTTCGATATGCGACAGGTCCACTTCAGGTGCTTCCACGACATTATTGTGTTTTGACAACACTTCAATCAGCTTGACGATGACTACTTCCAGATGGACACCCGTATTTACGGAAAATCTCATCATGACCATCGCATCATTTAAAACATCGATCATCTCATAAAGCACTTTATCTTCAACATTGTAAAATGCGATGTTTTCATTCATATCATTCGAGTGCTTCATCAGAATGATATCCCTGATGTAATAAACAAGTTCATGTATCAGACGGATCGGATCCTTACCTTCATCGATGAATTGATGATATTGTATGAAAGCTGCTCTGGAGTCTTTATTTTCAATGAGTTTCAGCCACTCATCCAAGGCATCCTGCCTGATACCGCCCGTGATCATCACTGCATCATCCAAGGTGATGATGTCGTTGCTGTATGCGATGACCTGGTCCATGATGCTCAGGGCATCACGCATGCCGCCTTCGGCAGTTCTTGCGATATAGTCCAGCGCCTCTCCATCATATTCGATCGATTCGGAGTCCGCCACATATTTCAGACGTTCAATGATTTCATTATTTTCAATCGCTTTAAAATCGAATCTCTGTGTCCGGGAAATGATGGTTGCCGGTATTTTATGAGGTTCCGTCGTAGCGAGGATGAATATTGCATGTTCCGGAGGTTCTTCCAATGTCTTGAGCAGGGCGTTGAATGCGCCTGTCGTCAGCATATGGACCTCGTCGATGATATACACTTTATACTGCATAAGAGAAGGTGCATACTTCACTTTCTCTCTGAGACTTCTGATCTCATCGACACCGTTATTACTCGCGGCGTCTATTTCAATTACATCGTTGGCACTGCCGTCTGTAATGCTGATGCATACATCACATTCATTACACGGTTCACCATCCTGGCCAAACTGACAGTTCAGTGCTTTCGCAAAGATTTTTGCGATACTTGTTTTACCCGTCCCTCTTGGACCACTGAATAAATAAGCATGTGATTCCTTATTTCTGATGATGGCATTCTTTAATGTCTTAGTCACGTGTTTCTGTCCGACGACGTCCGTAAAACTCTGGGGCCGAAATGCACGGTATAACGCTTGATACTCCATTCAGCGGCACCTCCACTTTTTCTGATATCGTCCACTATTATAACATTAATGACATATCTTTTACGAATTAAAAAAGACCATATCTATAAAATAGATACAGTCTCATATATGTAGCCGTGCACCGCTTCCTCGAGAAATCAGAACAAACGTTACTTAAAACATCAGCTCAACCTCGGCAGCCCTACGGCACATGGGATGGGTCACTTAATGCTGCTTCCTTCCGGACCTGACATGATTCATGACGTCCCATTGCATAGGACCGAAGTCTCAACACCAATGAGATTAAGGCAGTCTTCACACTGATACCCTCAGAAGCGGGATTCAGCCTTGCTGGAGCGGCTTGCAAGTACAGGGCACCGCTAATTCCCCGCTTAGCACGGTATCTTACATAATAACAAAATTGAGTTTATGATGCAAGGAATTATTTACTCTCCGGTGAATCTTCTTGAAAAATCGACGAATTTAAACTCGCTTGCGAGGTGTTTTGACACATTGTACTGGAACGGCGTGGCATCATTCAAATGCACGACCGATTTGACATTTGCCGTGTAAGGCGGCTGAATCGGCCCGAACAGTTCTATATCCAGCTCAGTCATCGGACTGAATGTAATTTCCTTTTGTGAATATGATATTTTATGCCCCAGCCGCTCTTCTATATATTCATAGATGGAACCGCCCGCTATTTCTTCGGTCAGCCCCGGCATCATATCATACATGAAATAGTCGGTATCTATAATATGGGTCCTGTCTTCATATAGTCTCTGGCGGATCAGCTCCCAGACAAGCGTTTCATCATCCAGGTCCAGAGCCTCCTGGACAGGCGGACAATCTTTTGCCGGCCGTTTTTCCAAACTGTAGACTTTTGTATCGTATATTTTCTCCTGCTGTTCCTGAACTTCTTTGAAACTTGTCAGATGGGACACCGTCAGATTCATTGAAGGATTGTAAATGATGACAGAGCCTTTACCCTTCATCTTCTGAATATAACCGTTTTCCTGCAGCAGATTCAGCGCTTTTCTCACCGTTTCCCGGGAAACGCCGAAACTCTTCAGAAGTTTATGCTCCGAAGGAAGGGTATCTCCTGTTTCATATTTACCTTCAACGATATCACTCGATAAGGATTGATAAATTTGATTGTACTTATTTAAATTCATAGCGTCACCTTAATCAATTCAATTTTAAACCGTTGCTTCAATTGTAACAGTTATTTCTTATAAATCATCATTGTTTCAAAAGGTCTCAGTTCAGCAACCTGATTATCATAGTTCGATATCAGAATCTCTCCTGTTGTATCGACATCTTCAGGATAAGGCAGCGTCCTGTCACTGTAGTTGGATATCACCAGCAGTGATTCGCCGCTCAAGTTTCTTTCATAGGCGAACAAATCTTTATCTTTCATCAATAAAGGCCTGATATCGCCGGTTGTCAGTATTTCCATATTATGCCGGAAATCAATAAGCTTTTTATAAGTATAGAATACTGAATTATTATCTTCAACCGCTTTTTTGGCATTGATATCAGAATAATTTTCCGCAACTTCGATCCATGGTTCTCCGTCGGTGAATCCGGCGTTTCTGCTGTCATCCCATTGCATCGGTGTACGCGAATTATCACGGGATTTCGCCTTTAAAATTTCAATGACCTCCTGATATTTCAATCCTTTATCTTTGAGCATGTCATAGGCGTTCAGACTTTCAACATCTCTGTACTGGTCGATACGCTCAAAGCCCGGGTTGGTCATCCCAAATTCCTCACCCTGAAAAATATAAGGTGTACCCTGCAGGCCATGCAGGGAGATCGCAAGCATCTTGGCACTTCTCAGACGGTTCTCTTCAGTATCATCCTTGCCGAACCGGGACACGACTCTCGGCTGATCATGGTTGCACCAGAATATCGCATTCCAGCCGTCACCGTCATAAATGCCGAGTTGCCACTTCATCAAAGTCTCTTTCAGCAGAATGAAATCATAAGGTGCTTTCGTCCATTTCTCGCCATCCGGATAATCCACTTTTAAATGATGGAAATTAAAGACGGAGTTCAATTCCTGCCTTTTTGGATTCGTATATTTAATGCAGTGGTCGATTGTCGTGGAGGACATTTCACCAACAGTCATCACTTCTTTATCGCCGAAAGTTTCCCGGTTCATTTCATGAATATACTCATGAATGCGCGGGCCATCCGTATAAAATTCCTTGCCCGGTCCGTCCGAGTTCCCGAATGCGCCTTTAGAAAGCAGGTTCACAACATCAAACCTGAAGCCGTCTATGCCGAAATCTATCCAATAATTGATCATTTCATAAATTTCATGACGGACTTTATCATTTTCCCAGTTCAAGTCTGCCTGGGTAATATCAAACAGTCTTAAATAATACTGGTTCGTATCATCATCATAAGTCCAGGCATTGCCGCCGAACTTTGATTCCCAATTCGTCGGCGGCGTGTCATAAGTGCCGTCTTTCCATATATAATAGTCACGGTACGGATTATCTTTTGATTTTCTGGACTCTACGAACCAGGGATGTTTCGTTGAAGTGTGGTTGAAGACCAGATCCATCATGACTTTCAAATCTTTTTTATGGGCTTCATCAAGCAATTCCTGCAAATCTTCTTTTGTACCGAACTGCGGGTTGATCTCATAGTAATTGCTGATATCGTAACCATTATCATTCATTGGGGATTCATACACCGGAGTCAGCCATATATAATCCACCCCGAGCAATTGTAAATAGTCCAATTTTTGAATGATACCCCGAATATCACCTGTACCGTCACCATTTGAATCATTGAATGATTTTGGATAGATCTGATACACCACCGACTTTCTCCAATCTGAAACAGCCACTTTAAAAACTCCTTTAAATTTAGTCTACATCTACCATGTCTTTCGTCTTATCTTTGGCGAATCTTGAAAATAGCAATGTCAATAAGAACGGTGCGACGATGGCAATCAGCATGCCGATCGAGAACAACAGCCAGAACCCTTCCGTAATGGAAATGACTCCGGGCACACCGCCGACACCGACACTGTATGCTGTCAGCATGTTCGCCCCGAAAAGTCCGCCGACGACAGATGTCGTCAGTATTGCCGCAATGAATGGATATTTCAGCGGCAGGTTAACACCGAACATCGCAGGTTCAGTGACCCCGAGCCAGCCTGAAATTCCGGAGGTCATTGCCAGACCTTCTTCTTTTTTCTTTTTATTTCTGCGGTAAACCATCCACGCGCCAAATGCTGCAGAACCTTGTGCAATATTGGATATCGCCAGTATCGGCCATAAGAATGTCGATCCTGTCGTACCGATAAGCTGCAGGTCCACTGCCAGGAACATATGGTGCATTCCGGTAATTACGAGCGGTGCATAGAACAGACCGTACACTGCTCCGCCCAGTATGCCGGCTGTTTCAAACAGCCAGATGATTGCATCTGTTACAAGCGTACTGCCCCATAGAGTAACCGGGCCGATTATTGTATAAGTAAGGATACCGACAACGACAAGTGCGACGGGAGCAACAACAAGCAGTTTAAACATGTCCGGTACACGCTTATTCAGGAACTGCTCAACTTTCGCAAGCACCCATGTCGCCACAAGTACCGGGAGTACCTGCCCCTGATAGTTCAGCTGCTGGATTTCCAGACCGAACACATCCCATGTAGGAATCTCTGCAAGTTCTCCTGATTCACTGTCGAAAAGTCCATATTGGCTGGCAAGGTCCGGGTGGCACAACGCCACACCGAGTGCGATGCCGAGCAGTGGATTGCCCCCGAATACCCTCATCGCCGACCAGCCGATCAGTACAGGCAGGAAGATGAACGGTGCCACGGCAATGAAGTTGATCATGCTCGCAATACCTTCAACGCCCGGGAAACGGGTAATCACAGAATCAGATTCCCAGAAAAGCCCCTCCAAAGTCAGCAGGTTGTTCAGACCGAGCAGCAGACCGGCCGTTACAATCGCAGGTAAGATGGGAATGAAAATATCCCCAAGCATTTTAATGAACCGCTGTAATGGATTCATCTTGGTTGCCGCGGCTTCTTTCACTTCATCTTTCGAACCGCCGCCTTTACCTGTCTCTTCCTCAAAGATCTTAAACGCTTCATCCACCGTCCCCTGGCCGATAACAACCTGGAACTGATTGTTAGCAGCAAACGACCCTTTAACAAGATCGATTGAGTCCAGTTTTTCCTTGTCCACTTTACTTTCATCATCGAGCGCCAGACGTAACCTTGTTACACAATGCGTTGCTGCATTGACGTTCTCCTTGCCTCCTAATGCTTCGATTATCTTCTTTACCTCATCACGATTTACTGCCATTTCACTCACCCCTTTGTATATATGAAAACCTTATCATGTATAGACAACAATCACAAGAAAACATACAACTAATTTTAGTATATTCAAAATATTCCGTCTTAGTGTAATTATATTTTATAAATCAAAAAAACACCAGAACCAGCAGCTGCTGATTCCGGTGTAATTTTAGGATAGGAAATATTTATTATTATCAGTTATTTGATATATACCACGCTTTAAGTAATTAAAACATATTAATTTAATTTCTTCTTACTTTTTTGAATAATAGTACGAATAAACTGATTAAAGCAAACACGATGCCGGTGCCGATCAATGTCCAGTCCATGGAACTTAAAGAACCGGTTTCTGCCGCCATCACATCTTCATCCGTTTCAACAGGTTCAGGCGTTTCTTCTGCGGCTTCCTCTACTGCCGCTTCCTCTTCTTCCACTTCTATCAGATTGATTTTCAACCCTCTTTTGCTGCGGTCTGTCACTTCCAATTCAACCGTTGACTCGGAGACTTCATAATCTTCAGTCGGTTTTATTTCTATCTCATGACTGCCTGAAGGTACTTCCTCGAATAAAAACCTGCCGTCTTCATCCGTTGTCACACTCTCTTCATCAATAGATCCACCGCTCAGTGTGAGTTCGATATCACTGACGCCTTCGCCCGCTTCATCAACCGTTTTTCCTGAAATGGAGAATGCCTCGGAATCCAAAGTGTTCACATCGACAGATGGTTCAGGTTCAACCGGTTCTTCAATCACCGGCACTTCTTCAACGGGTTCTTCAATGACAGGCTCTTCATACTCAGGTTCGACGGGCTCTTCGATGACCGGCTCCTCCTGGACAGGTTCTTCATACTGTTCTGCCGGTTCCTGCTGCTCCCAGTTGCCGTCGTTATTATTGTAGCTATCATCATTATAATCGTCATAATTGTTGTTGTTATTGTTCCAATCGCTGCTGCCGTTATCATATGACTGTTCCGGTTCTGTCCAGTCATCCTCTCCGGAAGGCTCCGAATAATCATTCTGCTGTTGTTCCTGATTCTCATTTAATGACTCATTTTGCTCTTGAGTATTTTCATTATTGAAATTCTGGCCGGGCTGCAGTGTATTTGCCATTACACCCGCCGGTAATAATACTAATACAAGACTGGATATTATAAAAAGCAGTTTAAACTTGATGATCCCCACTCCTCCATTAAGTTGTACATTATCACATTAAATATAACATAAAATGTATGTTTATTTACTGGAAATCGATAGCCACGGACGTTTATTTTCCCAATGGACTTTTACAGGAGTTTTGTATATATCACTTAAATTTTCCGATGTCAGAACATCCTCTTTCTTACCGCTGTAGACAGCTTCTCCATCTTTCATCAGCAATACATGGGTGATGACATCTGTAATCTCTTCAATATGATGGGTGACATAGATCAGATGGCTTTTACGCTCTTTGATATTCTCTGTAATCCCGAGCACGTCTTCTCGCGATAATATATCGAGACCTGAACACGGTTCATCCAGTATGAGAAGATCCGGCTCGGTCATCAGTGCACGTCCGATGATCGCACGTCTTTTTTCACCCTGGGATAACGTTCTGTAATACTTGCCATGCAAATAATCCAGTCTCAGATCTGCCATTATGCCTTCCGCCTTCTCACGGTCTTCATCAGTCACTTCCTGATATATGCCAAATGAAGAAAACTTGCCGCTCAGCACAATGTCTTCGACGGTCTGATTATTCAATGTTGCATCGAATCTTTCCAGTGCTGTTGAAACTACACCGATTCTTTTGCGCATTTCCGGAATGCTCGCTTTGCCAAAAGTCGTGTCGAGTATCGTGACATCACCCATCGTCGGATAATTATAACCTGTCACAATGTTGAGCAATGAGGTCTTTCCCGATCCGTTCAGCCCCAGGACCGCCCAATGTTCACCATTGTTTACCGTCCAGTTGATATCCTTTAAAATTTCCTGTCCGCCTTTGATCCATTTAACATCTTCTATATTAATAATCTTATCCATATGTATCACTCCAGTTAGATGTTTATACCTATCATAGTCGTTTTTATGCAAAAAAAGAAGACAGGAGGTCCCTGTCTTCAAAAATTTATCATTCACCTTCAGCCAGTTCATAGCCTGAGTTCAATAATTGCTCTTCAGACTGTTCCATACTGATGAATTGCGCTTCATTCGCTTCTTCATCAAATTCAGCACCTTCAAGGCTGGAAATCTCTGAAATTTCCGCGACGGTGTAATCCACTTCCAGTGTTTCAACGATACCTTCATCATCATATTCGATGTTGTGCTCAACACCGTCCACACTTTCATAATCTGCCGCTTCCTGTTCGAGCAGCTCCCTTGCCTGTTCTTCGTCTTCTACACCAAGCGCCTCGTAAGTAATATCACTTTCCGAAGTCTGTCTCTGAACTTCATCATCTATATGGTAATAGACAAGTTCGTTAACAAACCCTTCTTCTTCAAGAACGAAAGTTTTTGACTGCTCCTCACC
>DEQG01000089.1:9212-9739 GCA_002360325.1 Salinicoccus sp. UBA3372
TCCTCACCTGCATCCGCTTCATCAGTCTCTTCAGCCGCAGATTCATCCGTCTCTGTTTCTTCTGTGCCCTCTTCAGATTCAGTCCCGGATTCTTCTGCACTGTCCCCGGACTCTGAATCAGTACTGTCCTCTTCTGTTGGCTCTTCAGACTCTGAACCTGTTTCTTCTTCAGATGCATTGTCCTCCGATTCTGTTTCAGCACCCTCTTCTTCCTCAGAAGCAGTATCCTCAGTACCTTCTTCTGCCGTTTCTGTTTCTTCAGTAACCGCTTCATCACCTGTATCTGTTTCTTCTTCACCATTTCCACAGGCTGCAATGACGAGCGCCATGCCGCCGATAGTACAAAACTTAAGTAATTTTTTCATAGAACTTCTCCTTCCGATTGAGTTTAAAACACCGTTCAAAATAGTCAATAATACATTTTGCATACAACATAATTTATATTTGCCCTCGTTCTCTTTCTGTTAAACAACATATTTCATATTTATTGATTAATCTTGCAAAATAAAAAAAGTTGCAGTAAACCT
>DEQG01000089.1:9845-13987 GCA_002360325.1 Salinicoccus sp. UBA3372
GTAATATCATTGTCAATTGCAAGTTTGACGATATTGATGATTTCTTCGGAATTTTTACCATAAAGACTTGCCCCGAGCACTTTACCGGTCTCCTTATCAACGACCGACTTGAAGACACCGCGCTCATCATTATTCACTTTATGACGCGGGATTTCTTTCACCGGCACTTTGCCTTCCACCACTTCATGCCCTTTTTTCCTGGCCTGTGAAGCGGTCAGCCCGACTCTTGAAAACGGCGGGTCGATAAATACCGTATATGGTACCGCACCGCGGTTTTCAGTTGAACGTCCGCCGTCACCTTTCAGCTGATCATAGACGATTCTGAAATCATCCAATGAAATGTACGTAAACTGCATGCCGCCTTTTACATCGCCGACTGCGTAAATATTTTCTCTGGAAGTCTGCAGGTTGTCATTCACTTCCACAGCACCATCGTCATCCAGCTTCACACCGGCATTTTCCAATGCAAGGCCATCAGTGTTTGGCACACGTCCGGTGGCAACAAGCATGGCATCCGCCTTAAACGTTCCGTTATCCGTTTCAACCACCACCGAGTCACCGTCATTTGAAACCTTCGTCGTTTCCGTACCACTGACGAATTCGATGCCGGTTTCCACCAGGTCATCATAAACTGCTGTGCCGATATCTTTATCCTCTTTGATCAGCACATGTTCCGACCTGTCGATGACGGTCACTTTGGTGCCCAGCTTTGTAAATAAAGAGATGAACTCCAATGATACATATCCTGCACCGAGCACAACGAGTGAATCCGGCTGATGCTCCAGCTCCATAATCCCTTCTGAATCGAATATATTTTGTGTCGTTTCGATACCTTCGATGCCTGGTATATTGCTTTTGGCACCCGTATTGATGACAATCGTTTCTGCCTTCAGCTCTTCTTTAACATTGTTCCCGTCTAATATTTCTACGGTTTTATTATCTTTGAATCGCGCCGCATTCGTATACACATCAACGTTTTCATTATCTTCCAAAGTTTCATAGTTCTTTTTATTCAACGCATTCACAACATCGATTTTTCTGTCCATCGCTTCTTTGAATGAACTGCCCCGTCCGGCTTCTTCAATCAGTGTTTTCGAAGGGATACAGGCGACATTGATACACGTACCGCCGTACATTTTACTGCTCTTCTCAATAAGAGCGACCTTCTTGCCGTCACTGCCGAGAGCGCCTGCCAATGTCTTACCGGCTTTACCAAAACCAATGATGATTATGTCATAACTCATTTAACACCCTCCATTAATAGTCAATACTATTAATATTCCCGCCATAGACAATTCAAAACCCGGCAGGGCGTCGGGTCTAAGGCCAGAGCAGGCGCCTATGCCAGCCGTCCCGGCCCTTTTCGTACTCAAGGCGGGTGTGCGCCAGATCTTTACACGCCTGGAAAAACTCCATCTTTTCAGGAATCACTTTATATAATGTCCATGTTTCATATGCTTCTTTATCGGTTTCAACCAATTCCCTCGCACGCTGCATCTCCCGTTCCAGCTCGTCCATACTGCCGAGCATCTCACTCTGCCTGGCAATGATTGACAGCGCTTTCGAAGTATCATTCCGTCTCATGAAGTCTTCCCTGTTCTCTTCCTCTTCAGCAATTTCGACACTTCCGGTAATCCTGATCTGCCTCCCGACTTCACGCCAATAGAAGGTCATCGCCGCATTTTTATTATCTGCCAAATCCCGGCCCTTCCGGCTTTCAGAATTTGAACCGATAATAAAACCATCTGCATCCATATCCCGCAGATTCACAATGCGGGCGCTCGGGGCCCCTTCCGAGTCTGCCGTACTGAAGACGAATGCGCTCGGCTCAAGTACCTCCGCATCCACTGCCTGCCCGAACCATTCATAAAAAGTCTCCAGCGGATTGTCCGGGGCCTCTTCAATTTTGAATTCAGGATAATCCCCTGACAGAGCAGCATTTTTATAAATCAATTTCTTTATATCCATATGATATCTCTCCTCACATTGAATACTATGATACAGGGCAGATTAAAAATTTCACAGTATATAAACAGAGGATCAATCAAAGTGTAATTTCGAAAAATAAAACACGTTCAGATTAAGAACGTGTTTTACTTTATGAATTTACACAAGCAATGCCTGTCTTGATTTTTCATGCTTATCCAACATGATCTGCTCAGGACGTATACCTTCGCTGCGCAGAATATCTATATTTTCACTCAGAAACTCATCACTGCCGACAACATAAAAGAGTCCTTCTTTATCTTCTGCCAGCTGTTTTACACGATTATAGTAACCGTTCCGGTTATCTATGAATTCTGCAGTCAGACCATTACGGGACTCAGGTACGAACAAGTCCGGGAACAGATAGTTTTTCGATGAATCTATATTGAGTGAATGGATTTTATTCACCTTATCAGAGTTGTTCAGGTAGTCGAGAACCAGCGGTCTGAAAGTTGCGATGCCGACGCCTGAAGACAGCAGGTAGACCGGCTTATCCTCTCTTTTAAGAGGCACATTCGAATGTGTTTTGAACAATGCAACCGTTCCGCCTATTCCCAGTGCATCCAGACGTTCTTTGAATTCCGAACACTGCTCCCTGACACGGGTTGTAATACCTATCGTCTTCTCACCAGGCAGAGTGCAGATTGACATATGCCGTATTAAGCTTCTGTTCGGCTTCTCACCCGCATTGAAACCTTCCAGTGCAAGGTGCGTGTGCGCACCCTCCTCCCATGTGAAATCTTCAGGGCAGTCCAGTATATATGTTTTAGTTTCAGGCGACTCTTCAACTACATCTTTGATCTTTGTCCAATAAATTTTAACCATGTTAAGCGCTCCTAATCATATTAAATATATTATTACATATTAATATACCCTAAGTGATAACGATTCTCAATTAAATAGTTTAAAAACAGCTGATTCTTTATGAAATCAGCCGTTGGTTGTAACAGCCTATAATCAACAACAAGCTGCTCAGAGATTTAAATCTCCGATTTTTAAAAATATATATTCTGCATGTCCATCATACGGAACTAAATGGACCGCAGAGTAGCCTGCAAGAAATAATTCCTGGAATTTCTCACGGGTTTTAAGCCGCCAGTCCAGTGCAAGCGAAGGATTTTCAGACTTCAGTTTTTGGAAATTTTTCGGAACGGCTAATGAATAGGCACGGGCATTCAGTTCATTGTGATCATCACTGACAAATTCCAACAATCCACCGCTGTTATTTCTGACAATATTCAAAGGCACAGCCCCACTTACATCAAGTGGTTCATCCTCACTCAAATAATCGCTTTTCAAATGCCAATGCACTTCAAAACGATCTGAAGGCAGTCCTTTATTCATCCCGTCTGTCATTTCCCCGTAGCAGTTTTCTATATATGTATTACACACGGCATTCAATTTGGTCAGGTTTAAATAGGCATTTCTCGTTTCAAGCGGGTCATAAGTCCATGTCATCAGGTCGTATCCTTTATCAATTGCGACTTCCCGCTGCCTCATTTTTAATTTGGCACCGACATTGCGGGAGCGGTATTCAGGATCGATGGCGAGCATATGTGAACATAAATAACTTTCACCATTTTTAAAACCGGCAAACCCATAACAGAAACCGATAATTCCACCTTTCTCAAATGCAGCAAGTACGATTCCGCCGTTTTTCACTGCAGTAAAAGTCTGGTGCAACGGTATGGGAGACATCTCCCATATTCTGGACTCTATTTGCTGCATCAGCTTGAGTTCATCCATCGTTTTCAACTCTTTGATCACTGGCATCTCATACACCTCTTCAAGGTTAGTTTCCTATCATAATATAGGGTGGTTCCATATTAGACAAATAACTAATTCCATATGTTGAAATATAACAAATCACACTTTGGAGGTGTTGCAGTGCGTGAAGAATTGAAAGCCATATGGATTGAAACATTTAAAGAGGTCGAGGAAGGACAGCCAAACCATTTTGTCGAGATAAAACCGGGTACAGGGATTTTGGGACAATCGCAAAACTGAGTGTGCAGCAGGCATCCAAAAATATCAACGACAGCACCATTGCCGCACATGCGCATCATACGATGTACCATATCACTGTCTGTCTCAGCTACCTGCAAGGAAATAAACCAGAAGTAGATTGGTCACTCAGCTGAGCGCTCTTCAGGACC
>DEQG01000099.1:0-2066 GCA_002360325.1 Salinicoccus sp. UBA3372
GTACCCTTATATATTAAAAAGCCTGACTGATTACAGCCGGACCTTAAAAATTTATGATTTTATTGTTCATACCGTTCTTGAGCCATTCATCTTTTCATCATTCAGGGCGTTCCACGGTGAAAATTCCACCGATATCAGCATAATCATTTCCAGCGAGTCTGCTGACCGCTTTAAGTTTTAAAGGATCGATATAACCGTTATGATAAATATCCGCATCGATGTGATAATGATTCACCTTTAACAGCAGCAGATCCGTCGTTGGAATATTATTTTCATTATATATGACCACATTTTCGTAAAGCTCTGTTTCATACCTTACTTTTGCTTCATTCAGCCCGGGAACTTTCACAACTTTGGAATCGACTGTAGTAAAGCTTGAAATATCAAGTTCACTTTCATCCTTCGACAGCGGTGCAGAAGTGTTATTCGCCTGTTCGACATTATCTGCATCCACAATATGGAGCACAGCTTCGCCGCTTCCCAATACATTTCTCGCTGTATCCTTGCTCTCACCATTCGTGCGCTGCACGGCTACAGAAAGCATCGGCGGATTATAAGTGACGATATTGAAGTAGCTGAACGGTGCCACATTTACAATGCCGTCATCAGACATTGTCGATACCAGCGCAATCGGTCTCGGAATGACCGAGCCGATCAAAAACTTTTTCTTCTCTTTATCCGTCAATTGTTCAGGGGAAAAATCGAGCATGATATCCGCTCCTTATATATCCAGTTTAGGCAGTGACTTCTCATATTCCGGTCTTAAATGCTCATACTGCTCCGGAAGTTTCAGTGAAGTGCCAAGTTCTGATTTATCTTCATCGACATCAAACCCGGGGCCGTCAGTTGCGAATTCAAATACAACATTGCCCTTCTCACCGATATAAATTGATTTGAAGTAGTTTCTGTCTCTGACTTCTGTTACACCGAATCCGTCTTCAGTGAGTGCACTCTGCCATTCTTTTAAAACATCCAGATCCGGTACAGACCATGCGATATGGTGGACAGTTCCAATGCCGAACCGCCCTCTTGGCTGCGGTGGTAATGAAGTGATGATATGATGTTTTTCTGCACCCACAGTTTCAAAGTGCTGATTGCCGTCATTTATATCTATTTCATTCAGTCCCATTTTGCCTGTCAGCAATTCCTTCGTTCCGCCAGGATCACCGGATAACAGTTCTGCACCGTGAAACCCTATGATGCCATTGCTGTCAGCAGTTGCCGTGCCTTCGACAATCGCCAGATCGAGCGCGTGGACATCACTGAATTCTAAAGTTTTTGCTCCAAAAAATTCCGATTCTGTAATTTCAACACCGTGATCAGCCAGACGATTTTTCCAGTAATCAATACTGCCTTTAGGCACTCTGTAGGCAATTCTGCCCACCTGGCCGCTGCCTTTTCGACCGACATTATCGTTCGTCCAAGGGAAGAAAGTGATGACCGTTCCAGGCGTCACATCTTCATCGGAAAAATACAGGTGATACACACCACTATCGTCAAAGTTCACTGTCTGCTTGATCAGCCTCTGACCAAGTACATCTCTGTAAAATCTCAGGTTCTCATTCGGATCTCCTACAATCGCTGTAATATGGTGAATCCTTTGAATAGCTTCCATAATTTCATCTCCGATTTATCATATATTATATTATTATTTATCTGTACGCGTTGTATCAAAGTGACGGACCTGTGCCTCAATCTGCTCACGTTTAGGTTCAAGCATTGGCGGAAGTGCCAGACTTTCACCAAGTGTTTCATACGGTTCATCGCCCATAAATCCTGGTCCGTCAGTGGATAGCTCTATTAATATATGGCCGACCCTTGAATATAAAGCTTCAAAGTAAAATCTGTCTACGTTGCCGGAATGTCCGACACCCAGTTCATTGTATTTCTCTTCCCATGCCTTGATCGCATCGTGGTCCGCCACTCTGAAAGAAACATGATGCACTTCGCCGTAGCCCTGCTGTCCCTGTGTGCTTTCGTCTTTTCTTAATATGACCTGGCCGCCGTTACCGCCGGCGCCGACTTCAAATAAAGTCACTGCTTCTTCTTCAACAATCGGCTTCATA
>DEQG01000099.1:2198-3490 GCA_002360325.1 Salinicoccus sp. UBA3372
AACGCCTTCATTGTTTTCATCTGAGAAAAGCTGGTACCTCTGACCGTCTGACTCTTCAAAAGGTAATACCTTTTTGCCAAACAGTTCTTTGATCCCTTCATTCTTCACATCAAACTCATTAAAACGTTCCTGGTAATATTCCAGAGCTGCATCGTTGGGTACCCGGAGGCCCGTTCTGGAAATTGAGTTTGTACCGCGGATACCTTTTGGATTGTTCGGGAAATCAAAGAATGTCATATCCGTCCCCGGTGATCCGACATCATCCGCAAAAAATGTGTGATACGTCTGTATATCATCCTGGTTCACAGTCTTCTTGACTAGACGCATTCCAAGTATATCTGTAAAAAATTCATAATTTCTCATTGCACTGTCTGTCATTGCCGTTACGTGATGAATCCCTAATAATTCTGTAGTCATATATATTTCCTCCAAATTAATTATCTCTAAATCGAGATAATAGTTCTAATTATAAGCTTATATCAAAGATATAAACTTTACTTTTCCAATAAACTCTCTGCACGGGTATCAATACGTTTCAATAAATTTATCGCATCTTCAACTTCGTCATCGTTCCATTCATCAAAAATCGAATTGATCAGACCCTCCTGCTCAACGACCCGGGTGTCCATATAACCCTTACCCGATTCTGTAATGCAGGCAAACATTTTCCGACGGTCTTTTGGACACGGTCTTCTATATAAGAAACCTTTGTCCTCAAGCTTGTCGATAACATAAGTGATACTGCCGGTGCCGAGGAGTATACGCCTGCCGATCGCCTGAATCGGCTGATCGCCTTTATGATAGAGCAGCTCCATCACTGCATATTCGTTTAAATTGATGTCTTTTTTCAGAAAATCCTGTTTGATGAGCTTTTGAACCGACTGGGAAGATTTGATGAACACGGTAAAAGCTTTAATACGTGAATCCTGTTCTTCCAANNACTATGCACACCCTTTATTACTTCGAATTTAGTTATATTAAATTTAAACTATTCGCTTTCGAGACTTATTATAGAACAGGTGGAAAATGGAGTCAAGGAAGAGGTTTGAAAATGTGCAATGCAGACATAACTGTAATCATCCTCGATGATATATGCCGATTAATAGACAAATTAGTCATAAGTCATAAAATAAACAGCAGGTTATGCCCTTTTAAGGTCAAAATCGGCATGGGAGTCTAAAAATTGTAAAGGTTGTGGCTGACTGGAATACTCTATAAAAAACTCCACCACAATGAAATGTGATGGAGTCCTTCCATAAATGCTCTTATAATTCCGTACGGTATTCTATCGC
>DEQG01000043.1:0-2000 GCA_002360325.1 Salinicoccus sp. UBA3372
CCTCGGGACGGTCCGTTAACCCATCTAATGATGCGTCCCTCCCCTCGGGACGACTCGTTAACCAACAAAATCCCCGCCCGGCACAAAAAACCGCACACCAGCCAAGGTGTGCGGTTCTTTATTCACATATATACATATATAGTAGAAACTCATCAGCCAGTATTATTTTTTCTTCCTGCCGAGTCCCATCGCGCGCTCCATTTTCTCGACCATCTTATCGGCTTTGCGGCTCGCGCGCGCCTGGCCTTCATCGAGGATATCATCAATGCGTCCGCTTTCGACATACTCATTGACTCGTCCCTGGAACTCAGCCAAAAAGCTCTCAACGACTTCACCGAGCGCAGTCTTGAATTCGCCGTAGCTCTTTCCTGCATATTCTGCCTCGAGATCCTCAACGCTCTTATCCGTCAATCCGCTGTAAATCGTCAGCAGGTTGGATATGCCGGGCTTGTTCTCTTTATCGAATACAATCTCAGAACCTGAGTCCGTCACGGCACTGCGGATTTTCTTAGCGGCAGTCTTCGGATTGTCAAGCAGTGAAATGTAAGACTTTGTATTATCATCACTCTTACTCATTTTGCGGGTCGGATCGTTCAGGCTCATGATGCGCCCGCCGACTTCAGGGTGTTTCACTTCAGGTACTGTAAAGATGTCGTTGTACCTGTTGTTGAAGCGTTCCGCAATATTGCGTGTCAGTTCCAGGTGCTGGTCCTGGTCGTCCCCGACCGGCACGACGCTCGCACCGTACAGCAGAATATCCGCTGCCATTAAAGTCGGGTATGTAAGCAGTCCGACGTTGATGCCGTCCTTTGAACTCTGCTTTTGCGCCTTATCCTTATACTGCGTCATGCGCTCGAGTTCTCCGATATAGCTCACGCACTGCAGCATCCAGCTCGCCTTCGCATGTGCAGCGACTTCACTCTGGATGAATAAAGTGATCTTCTCCGGATCGAGTCCGGACGCAAGATAGATGGCTGCAAGAGTTTTCGTGTTGTCCCTTAATTTCAATCTGTCCTGAGGCACTGTGATCGCATGCTGGTCGACGATGCAGAAATAAGAGTCATACTGCTCCTGGAGTTCAGTGAATTGTTTATATGCACCCAAGTAGTTTCCGATTGTCGGGATGCCGCTTGGCTGTACACCTGAAAATAATGTTTTCATTTTAGTTACCTTCCCTTTTGACTGTCGATTTTGATCTTAATAACATAATGATAATAAAATTTACGGATAACTGCAATACAGTCGTACTTAAATCGCAATAAAACCAAATGTGACGGAAATATAATTTTCTAAATTTTTTCGTTTTATTAACGTTTTCTCATTTTATTTTAATGTTGGACCGTTATAATATGAATTGTAAGTTAGTTAGACACATAATCATTCTTAAGGATGGTTACATCTTGTCCCACATGGGGTATACTAATATTACAAATCTAATTGAGTATTGGAGTGTGATTTATATGGTAACATTGTTTACTTCTCCAAGTTGCACGTCTTGCCGAAAAGCTAAAGCGTGGTTACAAGAAAATGAAATTCCGTATACTGAAAGAAATATATTCTCTGAGCCGTTGACTTTAGAGGAAGTCAAAGCCATTCTCAGAATGACAGAAGATGGTACAGATGAAATAATTTCAACTCGTTCAAAAACTTTCCAAAAGTTGAATGTGGATATCGAATCATTACCTATGAAAGAGTTATACACATTGATCATGGAAAATCCCGGTCTGTTGAGAAGACCGATAATCATGGATGAAAAACGTCTGCAGGTCGGCTACAACGAAGATGAGATCCGTCGTTTCCTACCTCGTAAAGTTAGAAACTTCCACCTTCTTGAAGCAAAAAGACTTGCTGAAATGTAATCATTCATTAAAAAAATAAGATTCAGTTTTATCCCCCCTTATATAAACTGATATATATTCTAACCGGAATGCCTGTAGATTTGTTGAAATCTACAGGCTTTTTCAGTATACTTTACAGAACAAAATCAATGTATTTGTTTT
>DEQG01000043.1:2101-3653 GCA_002360325.1 Salinicoccus sp. UBA3372
ATTGAAAAGCGCGGCTTTGACAGGGATGAGCTGTGGATGAACAGAAAGCGCGGCGAAGAATTCTTCTGGTCGGTAATGGATGAAGTCAACGTGGAACACGGTGAAGGCTTTGGCATGGAAGGCCCGTTATGGATTCAGGTGCATGCATATGACCGTGGTATCGAGGTCGTCGTTTCCAAATCTCAAAATGGCGAGGAAGAATACTCAATGGATCAATCAAATATGAATGTCAATGACAACGATATAGAATCTTTCCTGAACAATGCCATCGATGAAACTGACAACAGCAGGAAACCAAAAATTGCAGAGCAGTTTGCATTGGTCAAATTTGATGATTTTGAAACTCTGATTGAATATGCCCACCAGGTAGACCAGGATGAGACGGTATATGAAGACCTGCTTCATGTCTATAATGACGAATACTACTATCAGGTTATCTTCGACAATCGTCTTTCGAAAGTCGAAATTGAAGGTATAGAGGCTTCCTTAACCGAGTATGGCAGCCCGTCAGACGTTGCACCGGCATTGATTGAGGAGTATGGTCAGATCATCATGAGCCACAACGTCCGTCGCCAAGTAAGAAGATTTTTCCAAGAAAAATAATTTATTCAACAATAAAATAAATCAAAAACCCCCTTTTTCGGCATATATATAAAAGGGGGTTTTTATTTTGATATTGGCAATAGACAACAAGGGCACTCAGATTACAGCAGAAAATGCCGTGAGGGGAAAAGAGTACTACTGTCCGGTCTGCAATTCACGGCTCACACTCAAGCGGGGCAGAGTCAAGGCACCGCACTTTTCACATCTCCATATCATCGACTGCATGCGGTATTTGTACAAACGCGAGTCTGCCGAGCACCTGGAGCTTAAGCATGTTCTGTATCTCGCACTCACACCGGACCATCATACGGCCATGGAATTTTATTTGCATGAAATTGAACAGATTGCAGACCTTCTGGTCAATAAAAACCGTGCGCTCGAAATTCAGCTGTCACAGATTTCTCCGGAGCTGATCGTCCGGCGGACAAAAGGATATGCGTCGCTCGGCATCGATGCCATATGGCTGCTCGATACAGCAACCATCAAACATGACAGCAATTATATGTATCCGACACATTTCCAGCTGTCGACGCAGTCCGGGCATAAAATATATTCCATCGACCTGAAAAGTCACAGCATCACTGTATGGCATATCGGCAACCACATGGGCTGCAGCCGGTTCAATTATAAAAAAGAACATCTCACTCCGGAAGAGCTCATCACAGGCGGTCAGTCCCCGATGCCGATAACGAATAAAAAACTTTCCCGGCCAGAACTGAAAAATATCATTGCAAGGGAGAAAAGTCAGCGGACGGTCCAGAACTTGACGCTGACTTTTTTATATCACACGGGTCTGACGGTGGAGACGCTGCCTGAGTATTTGACGTACAGCACACCGAATGATCACTACCTGATGAATTCTCCGCTCGAATGGAAGCTGTTCATCCACTACCATCTTGAGCGCGGGACGTTCAGCAAAACGCTGTTCAAGGAGATGCTCAAGCGGAGA
>DEQG01000043.1:3832-5141 GCA_002360325.1 Salinicoccus sp. UBA3372
CAAGAGATGAGCAGAAACTGGAGAATACGTGGGATTTGACCACGATATTCGAAAGTGATGAAGCTTTTGACAAGGAATATAAAGCGATTGAATCGCTTCTCGGGGATGAAGAAAAATTCATGGGCAACATCAGTTCTGTTGAAAAACTGGCGGAGGCGCTTGAAACGCAGCGTGACGTCCTGGACAGAGTGGCGAAACTGTTCGTCTATGCCCATTTGAAGCATGACCAGGATACATCGAATGATACTTACAGTGCGCTTGAATCGCGTGCGCAGACGCTTGCCGTGAAATTCAGTTCGGCATGGAGTTTCCTGACACCGGAAATTTTGAAACTGGATGAAGAGACGCTGAAAACGTTCATCCAGGATGACCGTCTTAAAGAATTCAAATTCGATCTTGAAAATTTAAATAATAAACGTCCGCACATATTAAGCGATAAGGAAGAGAAATTGCTGGCACAGGCAGGGGAAGTCATGTCGACACCGTCGTCGGTCTACGGCATGTTCAATAACGCGGACCTCGAGTTCGATCCTGCGGTCGACTCTGAAGGCAAGGAGCACGCACTCACACACGGCACGTATATCGACCTGCTGAAATCACCGGACAGGGAACTGCGCAAATCAGCCTACGAAAACTTATACAGCAAATACGGCGAGTTTAAAAATACGCTCAGCCAGACGCTGTCAGGAGAGGTGGACACTCATGTCCTGAACGCAAATGTGCGCGGTTATGACTCGAGCCGCCATCAGGCGATGGAAAACAACCACATTCCGGAAAGCGTCTATGACCAGCTTGTCGATACGGTCAATGACAATCTGCACCTGATGCACCGCTACATGGAGCTGCGTAAAAAAGTGCTTAAGCTCGACAAGCTTAAAATGTATGACATATACACACCGCTCATCGAGGATGTCGACTTTGAAGTCACTTATGATGAAGCGAAGGACTGGCTTGAAAAAGGTCTGTCACCGATGGGCGGCGACTATCTCAGCATCTTAAAAGAAGGACTGAACAACCGCTGGGTCGACATCTATGAAAATAAAGGGAAACGGAGCGGCGCGTATTCGTCCGGCACTTACGGCACCAATCCTTTTATTTTAATGAACTGGCAGGACAACGTGGATAACCTGTTTACACTGGCCCATGAGTTCGGCCATTCGGTGCACAGCTACTACAGCCGTAAAAACCAGACGTCGAACCAGGCGGGCTATTCGATTTTCGTCGCGGAAGTGGCGAGTACTTTCAACGAGGCGCTGCTTGCGGACTACATGTATGAAAATCTGGATGATACGAAGAAGAAGCTGTATCT
>DEQG01000002.1:0-210 GCA_002360325.1 Salinicoccus sp. UBA3372
GTAATTGTTGAACTTGGGCATGTACCGCATGCTCCCAGCAGACGCAGTTTGACGATACCGTCTTCAACATCCACCAATTCGCAGTCCCCGCCATCTCTGAGCAGGAACGGACGTAACTTCTCTATAACTACTTCGACCTGTTCTTGCATCGTATCTTGAGTTGTTGACATCGGTAATTCCTCCAATCTTAATGATACAGATTCTATATAT
>DEQG01000002.1:215-611 GCA_002360325.1 Salinicoccus sp. UBA3372
TATTATAATAGATATTGAAGAAAAAATCCATCATCTGAAAGGAGGATGTTGCAGTGAAATATGTAGTAAATGTGTATGGAAGAACAATTCAGACTGAAAATTCAGTCATTTTTACTGACGCCGAAACATTATCCAGCCGGCTGCAGGAGAACTTACAAAACAAATTTCCGGCAGATGATTTTCATTCCACTTTCATAGATATGGATTCCGGGGACAATTTAACAGATTACGATCAAAACCTCATTGAACAGATTGAAAACGGCGACCTCGCCGCTCCGCTTGTCACCGTCAATGATGAAATTGCCGTCCACGGTCATATTGATGCGGAAACCGTTGCAAAATGGCTGGAAAGGAAGATGCACACATAAGAAATTACAGCACGGCTGCCGGTGCTCC
>DEQG01000002.1:719-2051 GCA_002360325.1 Salinicoccus sp. UBA3372
ACAATATTTCTCCTGGCTGTGGCAACTTCGCTTCGTTCATAGGATTCAATGATGAGACGGCTGTCGTCTATGGTTCACAATATAATGTACAGACATACGATGAAGTTTTGGCAGGCGGCGGTGTTGTCATCTTTACGATGAACGCGGACGGTTCCTTCAGACTGTATGATGCGCCGACGCGCTTCACGGATGAGAGATGGATGAACAATCAGCAATATTCAAGACAGTCGTCTGATAATATACTGAATTCATCTGAAGTTCATCACATTGACGACCTTGGCCATCTGTACACCGGCGATATTTTAAATATTATGGCTGAATAAATAAAACCCTCTGCTCCGATTTTTTCCGGACAGAGGGTTTTTACGTCTTAATGTGCAATTTTTAAAATACCCCGGGCTTTCAATACGCGGGCAAACATTACGGTCAGTGTGCCGACGATCAGATCTTTGATGGCAAAAGGTACGACTGTGATCATCAGCGCTTCAATGAAACCGACCGGAGTGCCGATGAGTACATTCATGACAAGGACAAAATATAATGCCCCGAATATGAACGTTACGAGAATCGCAAGATATGTATAGATGATCGACTGATACAGCGGCTGCCCCTCCCTGACTCCGATGCCTGCGATGTAAGCAGCGGGTATAAATCCGAGCACAAATCCGAAGCTCGGTGATATGAAGGCTCCGATGCCCCCGCTTCCGGCAAACACGGGCACGCCGATCAGGCCGACGAGCAGATATACAGTTGTCGATAAGGCGCCGAGTCTGGAACCCAGTATGAGTGCTGTGAGCAGAACCATCGGCATCTGCAGAGTGAACGGAACAGGTCCGACGGGCACACGGATCTGTGCGCCGATTGCAATCAATGCTGCAAACAGTGCGACGAAAATCAGATGTTTTGTTTTCATTGAAAATCTCCTTTGGTGTTTTTTATATCATAGCACGAAAAAACTCTATTGTTAACCATTTTATATTAAAGGTTAACAATAGAGTTCGTTTGTAAATCTATTTTTCAATTTTATTCATCGTGACATAAATTGAAGTATTGCCGTCGCCATTTTCAAAACCGATCATTTCATCTTTTTCAAGATGGATGACATCATCTTCTGTCACCTGGACTTTTTCATCATCGATTGTAAATTCACCTTTACCGGACAGAACATGCAAATACAGTTCTTTGCCGGGATGACCGTGGGATTTCATCGTCTGACCGCTGGTGAAATTCAACAGGAACATCGAACTGTTTCTGCTTTTAAAAATATCCACTTTCGTAAAACGTTCTTCATCAAACGTACGTGCTGATGCGATTGTATTCTTCTCCATAACA
>DEQG01000002.1:2195-4796 GCA_002360325.1 Salinicoccus sp. UBA3372
CCGATGAACGGGTGATCTTTTGAAATCGGTTCGCCGTCGAAGACGTCAAGTGCCGCTGCTGCGATTTCACCTGTTTCCACCGCTTCTTTCAAGTCCGTTTCAACAACGTGTGCACCCCGGCCGATATTGATGAAATGTGCTTCCGACTTCATTTTACCGAACGTTGATTTGTCGAATTTATATTTTGTTTCATCCGTCAGCGGTGCTGCACATAATACAAAATCGGAGTGTTCAAGGAGCTCATCAAATGATACGAGCTCTGCATTCAGATCTGCCGCATATTTGGACTCGCTGCGGTTATGGTAGATGATTTTACAGTCGAAGCCTTTCAGTCTGCGTGCAAAAGCTGCACCGATCGAGCCCATGCCGAATATGCCGATCGTTTTGCCGAACACATCCGTGCCTGCCATATGGTACGGACTCCATCCCGTCCAGTCGCCCGCTTCCAGTTCACGGTTTGCTTCGATGACGCGGCGTGCGGATGTCAGCATTAAAGTAAACGCCAGTTCCGCCGTCGTTTCAGTCAGCACTTCCGGTGTATTTGTGACGGTCACATCATTTTCCTCAGCCTTTTCAAGGTCAATGTTGTCATAGCCCACCGCGAGGTTTGAAACGACTTTCAGGTTCTTTGCCGTTTCAAACATTTCAGCGTCGACTTTTTCACTGAGCATCGTCAGCGCCGCATCCGCGTCCTTTATTTCTTCAAGGAACTGTTCTCTCGGTAACGGATTATCTGCGCTGTCCCACATGAATACTTCAAATTTTTCTTTTAACTGATTTAAATGTTCGTCTTTGAGCTGTCTTGTAACAACCACTTTTTTTGTCATATTATATGCTCCATTCAGATAGATTATTTATAGTATGCGTCGGTGTAATGTCCTTTTTCAGTACATCTTCGGTACGGCTTACGCCCGTATCGACATGTATCGTATCCACACCGGCATTGATGCCTGTCAAAATATCCGTATCATAATTGTCGCCGACGAGTGCGACTTCATCTTTGTTGAGGCCCAGCTGCTTCAGGGCGCCGTCTAAAATAAAACCGCTCGGCTTACCGATGGTAATCGGCTGAACGCCTGTCGTCTCAATGAGGACCTGCTGGATTGCACCGTTTCCGGGCACTATCCCTTTTTCAGTCGGGAAACGCTTGTCCGGATTCGTTGCGATAAATGCCGCGCCTTCTCCAATCAAAAGTGCCGCACGGCTCAGCTTGTCGTAGTTCACTTCAAGATCGAGACCCATGATGACAAGCTCTGCGTCTTTTTCCGTAAGAATGATGCCTGCCTCCTGCAGGATTTCTTTCAATGACGGCGTGCCGATGACATAAGCCGTACTGCCCTGATGGTGCTGCTTGATGTAAGCCGCCGTCGCCATGGAAGACGTGTACATGTTGTCGGCCGTTGTTTCAACACCCATGGCCAGCACTTTCTGCACCGCTTCCTCCTGGGATTTCGTCGCGTTGTTCGTCAGAAATACGTAAGGAATATTACGGGCTGTCAGTCTTGCGACAAAATCTTTCGCTGTTTCAATCAGTGCAGTGCCATTGTACAAAGTCCCGTCGAGATCAATCAAATAGCCTTTATAATTCATTTTATTCACCTTTAAAAGCGGTCACTGCCTGGCCGTCATTCTCTACAAATGCATTAATCCTTGATTTATAACTTTCAAAAGCAGAAAGATGTTTATTAAAATCATATTTCATGCTTTCGCGGTCGAGTGCGGTGTACTCCCGATTGAGTTTATTTCTCCATTTGAATGTTGCCTTGAAATCATCTTCATCCGCTTCAGTCAGTGCTCCCTCGGTTTTTAAAATAAACATCACATCCAGGTACGTCCCCGGGTCCCGTAAAATGAAAGCGTCAATAATCATATTCCCAACGTCCACAGTGGACTCGATGAGCATATGACAAATACGCTCCAGTGCAAATCCTTCAGCATTTTTAAATTCTTTTGTGAGCGATTCGACGTAATCGAGTCTCTCATCCAGTAATTCGCGATCTACAAAATACAAAGCCTACACTCCTCTACATTCTTTGTGGTCATGATAATATTATGATAGCATAATTTTGATAGTACAGTAGAAGCGGAGGAACAATGATGCTCGACTTTTTCTTATATGATGAAACAGAAGACAATCACTCAAGATACGTCGGATTTGTAGGCGACCACGGCAGATACGACCTCGCCATCATCCAGACAGGCAGATTTTTCGGCAAGGCACTCGTTCTGAACACACAGAGCAACCGGTTCGGCATAATCGGTTCGGATGACCTGGAAGAAGAAGGCTATATCGCCCACATTCTGGACCTCGAACCGGAACAGGGCGACGAAGTCGTCGAGTTTTTAAGCGACATCATCGTCACAGACTTCGGAGATATGGAGTAAGTACAAGCTGCGCATCCCTCGATTGGGACTGTGCAGTTTTTATGTTTGCGAGGTGTGCAGATGGAAGCGGAAAATGTCGTAACTGCACACGGAGATGCGTTTGCTGTGCAGATGGCAGAGAAAAATATCTCAACTGCACACGGAGGCACGTTTGCTGTGAAGATGGAAGCGGAAAATGTCGTAACTGCACACGGAGATGCGTTTGCTGTGCAGATG
>DEQG01000025.1:0-9447 GCA_002360325.1 Salinicoccus sp. UBA3372
GTTAAGAGAGGATAACATAGAAATTGATTAAAAAATACTTTCTGCCAACTTCCTATGTTGATAATTTTACAAATATTACTCCGGCCAGGCTGAATCAGCTGGGTGTCAGAGCTGTGATTATAGATCTGGATAATACACTGGTCGGCTATGATGAAATGGATGCGAATGAGAAAGTTGTAAATTGGTTCAAACTGATGAATGACAATGATTTTAAAGTGACTATAGTATCAAATGGCAAGAGAAAGAGAGTCAGTAATTTTGCGGACCCTCATGATATTGATTATATATTCAATGCACAAAAACCTTTATCAAAAAATTATAAAAAAGCGATCCGTTCAATGGATGTGCCCAAAGACGAAACCATCATGGTCGGTGACCAGCTGATGACCGATATTTTTGGTGCAAACCTGATCGGTCTAAAAAGTATTCTGGTGATGCCTGTCAAAAGTAAGGATGGTTATGCGACACTCCTCAACAGAAGGATGGAAGGCATAATCATGAGATACTTTAGAAAAAGAGGATTGCTTGTCAAGGAGGACTAATTATTGACTGAAGTAAAATGTATAGGCTGCGGAGCCGTATTACAATCTGAAGATAAAGATAAAAAAGGCTATATACCTGAGAGCGGGATGGACAGGGAAGATGCGATATGCAAAAGGTGCTACCGCCTGAAGCATTATAATGAAATCATGGATATAGATATGGATTCAGGAGAATTTCTGACGATGCTGAACTCTCTCTATGAGACGGATGGCCTGATCATCAAGGTGATTGACGCATTTGATTTCAATGCAAGTCTGATTCCGTCGTTCAACCGTATCGTCGGTGATAAAAAGGTCATTGCGGTCATCAATAAAATCGACCTTCTTCCCAAATCAACCAACACTGCAAGGCTGATTCACAGAGCAAAGCATATGCTGAAGGAAAACGGCATTACAGCAGTGGACACAATCGCCATAAGCGCTCTGAAAAATGAAGGTCTGGACAAACTGATTTCCATGATGAAAAAGCATTCGAAAAAAGAGGATGTTTATGTGGTCGGCACGACTAATGTCGGCAAATCCACACTTATCAACCAACTGATCAAGATGACCAGCGGTGAGAGTGACGTCATCACGACGAGCAGATTCCCCGGAACGACACTTGATCTTATAGACATCCCGATGGATGATGATACATTCATATACGATACACCGGGAGTGATTGTACCAAGTCAGATGGCGCATTTTGTTGATGCTGAGGACTTGAAGTACATCACGCCTTCAAAAGAAATAAAACCGAAGACTTTTCAGCTTGAGGACGGCCAGACGCTATTCCTGTCGAACCTGGCAAGGATCGATTTTGTGAATGGTGATAAGAGCAGTTTCACCATCTATTCGTCAGACAAGCTTACTATTCACAGAACAAAATTATCCAATGCGGATGAATTTTATGAGAAGCATTATGATGGGCTGCTGACACCGCCGGAAATCAGTGAACCGGTTCTGTTAAATGATGAGAAAGAATATCCATTCAAAGTGACAGAAGACAGTGATATTGAAATCAGCGGTTATGCTTTCATAAGTGTACAGACGGGAACCGAAGTAACGGTTCATGTGCCAAAAGGTGTGGAAGTAAATATCAGACCGACAATATTCAAAGGTGGTTTATAAAAATGAATTTTGCTGTAATTGGTTCTCCAATTGAGCATACGCTGTCCCCGGCAATACATTATGCCAACTTCAATTCATTAAATTTAGACGACACTTACCGGGCATTGCATATTACACCGGAAGATCTGAATCATATGAAGGACGTTATCAAGCAGTATGATTTGAACGGATTCAATGTGACCATACCGCATAAGGAAGCGATCATGGACCATCTGGACTTTATTGACCAAAGGGCAATCGAAGTGAACGCGGTCAACACCGTCCTGATCAAAGACGATAAGCTCTACGGCTACAACACGGATGTCACAGGCTACAAACAGGCCTATACGGACCGCTTCGGCAGCAGGAAGCGAAATATACTGATACTTGGTGCGGGAGGGGCTTCAAAGGCTGTATACCGTGCACACAATGAACTTGGAGACGACATCACTATTTACGCAAGACGTGAAGCAAGTTTTGAAACATTTACAGACCAGAATTTTGACAAGCTGTCATCACTTCAAAATCTGAAAAAATTTGATGTCATCATCAACACCACGCCGATCGGCTTGAAAAATGAAGATCTATATGACGTGATGAGTCTGTCCAGAGAAAATATTACTGAAAAGACGATAGGCATAGATTTAATATATAACCCTGAAAAAACACCGTTTCTGTATGCGTTCGAAGAGGCTAATGCGATGAACGGGCTGTCGATGCTCGTAAACCAGGCGATCCATGCCTTTGAAATATGGTATGACGATGAGTATGAAGGGGATTATGACGCTGTATATGCAGCTTTAAATAAAAAGTTTGGAGGTGGCGTAAAATGAAGACCTTATCCTCAAAAAATATTAAGCAGTTAAAAAAAGAGTCCCATCATCTTAACCCTATTTTCCAAGTGGGAAAAAATGGTGTAACAGATAATTTTATGGAACAGATTGATGATGTTCTTGAAAAAAGGGAACTGATCAAAATCTCTGTGCTGCAGAACTGTCTGGAAGATAAAGATGGCATTGCAGAAGAAATCAGTAAAAATACTGACAGTAATATTGTGAGCATCATCGGCAACACAATCATAATTTATCGGGAATCGAAAAATAATAAACAGATTGAGCTATCATGAAGATAGGCGTTTTTGGCGGGACCTTTGACCCGATTCATATAGGACATATCATTTCTGTATTGGAAGTTAAAATTGCTTTCGGTCTGGACAGGGTGATCTTCATCCCGGCGCGACAGTCGCCACACAAGGAAACCAAGCCGACCGGCAACAAAAAGCGTACTGCCATGATACAGAAGGCAATTGCCGGGTATGAAGGTTTTATTATGGATACTTTTGAACTGGACAGGGCTGGAAAGAGCTTCACATATGATACGGCAAAATACTTGAAGGATGAATATCCGGATGATGAACTTTATTTTCTGATGGGAACAGATCAGTATGAAAGCTTTGACAAGTGGCATAAACATGAAGAATTGATCGAAATGATGAATTTTATCGTAATGATGAGACACAGTGATGATATGGAAATATCAGCACCTTTTATACGAGCAGATCAGCTTGTGGTGGAAGTTTCTTCGACGCTCGTACGTAGACGCGCTAAAGAAGGGCTGCCTTATAAACATTTCCTGAATGAGGCTGTGTATGAGTATATTAAGGAGAATGCATTATATGAAGCATAAAAAGGCACTTAACCTGATTAAAGATAAACTACCGGAAAAAAGATATGCCCACTCTGTAAGAGTGGCTGAAACGGCAGTCAAAATGGCTGAAATATTCGAGGCTGACAGTGATAAATGTTATCTTGCAGGCATACTTCACGATTTTTCGAAATACGATGATCTCGGAGACATGTATCAGTATGTCACCAAATATAATCTCGATCCAACATTGCTCGCATTCAATTCAGAGCTGCTGCACGGTCCGGTCGCAGCTACAAAGATGAGATTTGAATACGGTGTAAAAGATGAGGATATCTTTTATGCAATTTCCAGCCATACATCGGGGCGTGCACAGATGCTACTAACGGAGAAAATCATTTATGTGGCGGATTTCATCGAACCTGCCCGTACTCAAAAAGGAGTGGACGGAATCAGGGAGATAATCTTCGAAGAAAAGAAACTGGATCTGGCCATATATGAGATTACAAGATTGACTTTAAAGCAGTTATTGAAGAAAAATCGACCGATTTATAATAGAACGATTGAATGTTACAACTATTATAATATGGTTAAGGAGTGAAAGAATGAATAGTGAAGCACTACTCGAAAAAATGGTCGAAGCATGTGATGATAAGCGTGCTGAAGATATCATGACCTTTGATGTAAAAGAGACAAGTACAGTCACTGATTACTATATCATCTGCCACGGGAACTCCGGACGTCAGGTCCAGACGATTGCCGACGAAATAAAAGACCAGGCTAAAGATCTGGACATAGAACCTCTGGTTGAAGGATACCACGAGGGAAAGTGGATACTGTGCGACTTGAATCATGTCATCATCCATGTGTTCCACGGACCTGAAAGGGAGTACTACAACCTGGAGCGGTTATTCAAAAATGGTGAGCATATTGACAGCCGGCACTAACGGGGAGAAAGAAGTTCTTGGTCATTTCTATAATGAATTGACATATGATATCCCTTATAATCTCTGGCTGGATATAATCAACCATTTTAAAAATAAAGACCAGTCTGTTCTGGATATCGGATGCGGCACAGGGACTCTGACAAGACAGCTGAATTTTAAAACAAGGTATGGCCTGGATATTTCCGAAACGATGCTTGAAATCGCCCGGCAAAAGGATGAAGATATTAATTATTTTCAGTCGGACATGAAGGATTTCTCACTTGATCAGAAGTTCGATATGATTGTTGCCACCGTCGATGTATTGAATTATTTAAAAGATGGGGATGAATTCATAAGGACACTGAAAAATGTCCGTGGCCATCTGAATGATGACGGTGTCTTTATATTTGATATTCACAGCAAATATAAAATGAAAAATGATTTCAGCGATATGCTTTACACGGATGAGACGGAACATGTTACGTACATCTGGCATGCGATGGAAGGAGAAGCACCGCTCTCCGTTGTACATGAGATGACGTATTTTGTGAAAAGTGATAATGGTATGTACGACAGACAGGATGAAGTTTATTCTCAAAGGACTTATGAACATAAAGATGTAATTAAAATGATAGAGAAAGCGGGTCTGTATCTGGATACGGCTTTCAGTGATTTCGATATAAATCATTCCGTAACCACTGTTTGTGACAGAATTTTCTATATCGTCAAAAAGGCTTTGTAACTCATAGTTACAAAGTTTTTTTGGATTAATTAATTTATTTGACAATAAAATAAATCAAAAACGGCATTTTCCTCCTAATAATAGTAAAGGGGTATTTTTAAGGAGAGATAAAATGCTTAAACATTACTTTGAGAAGTACAGACAATTCATTCCACTCATCTGCATAGCCTTTCTGATTCTGATCATTGCAATATTCGCCGTAAATATGGTGACCGCTGATCATTCAGTGACTATCAACGAACCTCCGGTGAACGCTTTGGAGGTGACTGATGAAGGTGAAGAGGATATTGCGCCGGCCCCGGACATTGCAGACCATGTATTTGTGGAAGTGAAAGGTGCCGTAAAAAATCCGGGTGTCTATGAAGTGCCTGTGGATGCCAGGGTCACCAACGTTTTAACCATGGCAGCGGTTTTGGACAGTGCTGACCTGTTGACGGTGAACCAGTCGGAAAAGGTCAGGGACGAAATGGTAATCTATGTGCCTGCAGCAGGTGAGATCGAAGAAGGTGCTCTGGTGACTTCTGTGGAAACGGCCGAAGAGGAAGTACAGGTCAATATAAACACTGCATCAATTGACGAATTGACACAGCTGAACGGTATTGGTGAAAAGAAGGCACAGCTCATTTTGGATTATCGCGACGAAAATGGATTGTTTATGACCAAAGAGGATTTAATGAACATATCAGGAATCGGTGAGAAAACTTTTGACAGTTTGGAACCATATATTACAATAGACTAGAAGGTGGGATAAATGATGAGAATCGACTGGCATGAATATTTTTTGGCACAGAGCCATTTATTGAGATTAAGATCTACTTGTGAACGTTTGAAGGTCGGGGCCCTGATCGTCAAGGATAACAGAGTGATTGCAGGCGGCTATAACGGCTCGGTTTCAGGTGAAGACCATTGCATCGACGTCGGATGCTATGTTGAAGACGGCCACTGTATACGTACCATCCATGCAGAAACGAATGCATTGCTGCAATGTTCTAAATTCGGGGTTTCGACAGAAGGTGCAAGTGTTTACGTGACTCACTTCCCGTGCATTCACTGCACCAAATCGATGATTCAGGCAGGGGTCAAAAACATTTTTTATGCCGAAGATTATAAAAACCATCCGTATGCGATGGAGCTGCTGGATAAAACGAAAGTTAACTATACTAAAATCGAACTTGATTTACATAAAGTAGCCAGTTATTTTGAAGATTTCAAATGATTATGTTCTTTGTCTTTTTGTCCATCATCATAGGATATATTTTAGCAGTAAGCCCATTATTGGGCTTATTTTTTTTGATTTTATTATGTTTTATATGTCACAGGAAGCTTGAGCAGAAGTTTCTCATCTTCCTGTTTTTATTCATAGTGGCAGTGAGCATGCTGTATGCAGGGAGACCGGCTGTGACTGAAACAATAGAACATATTGATGAAATAACGATTACAGATTATAAATATTACCGTGATGAAATCCATTACCTGGCCGAGACCGGCGGAATGACTTTTGAATTGTTCGTTGATGAAGGAAGCAGGATTGATATTGGTACAGTTTGTACAGGAAACTTTGCTGCTGCCGATATTAAAGGGCAGCGGAATTTCCTGAAGCGCAGCGACTATATGCAGCTGACTGTAAACCAGATCAGCGGCCGGATCTATGTAGATACTCTGGAAGGAACTGATTGTACAGCAGGGGAGAGGACTTTGAAGATGACCCTCGCACATTTGAGGTCACTGTATATGGATGAGTTATTGAACTCTGCTTCATTCGGCTACAAGTTCGACCTTCTTACACTCAGCATCGGTAACAAAAGCTATATAGAAAGCGAGTTTTTTGATTCGCTGCAGAAATTAGGGATTTATCATCTGTATGTCATTTCAGGGACCCATGTTGCTTTCATCAGTGCGTTTCTTTATTTTGCATTCAGAAAAATGAGGCTGACGCTCCGAACAATCAAAATACTGCTGATCATATGTCTGTTGCTGTTTCTTCTCATAAATATTTTCAGTCCAAGTGTATTCAGAGCAGTTTTTATGGCCGTGCTGCTGATTGTCACATCTTTTTTTAATAAAAAACCGTACTTGACGATTATTTCGTTATCAGCCATCATTCAAATAATCCTCAATCCCTATATAGTCTTTCATGCCGGATATCAATTATCATATATCACCACTTACTTCATTCTGCTTGCCAGACCGTTCATACAGGGACAGAAGGTATTTGTACAGCTGCTGCAGATCACTTTGATTTCTGAAGTCTCAACACTGTTGATCATTCTAATACAATTCAATGAAGTCAGTATAAGCGGCATTGTCATGAATCTGATTTTCGTGCCGCTGTTTTCAATCGTCATATTTCCAATGGTCATTTTATTCCAGGCAGTGATGATATTGCCTAAAATAGAACTCATTGATCATTTTTATCATCTTGTTTTCACGTTTTTGCGGGAGATGATTACTTATCTCGCCAATCTTTTCAAACACAGGTATGCAGTTAAAAATCTGTCTGAGTATATTTACATGTTCATTGCAGCGATGACATTTCTGATCGCGCGGAGCATTTGTAAACTTGATCATATGCGTTTGTCTGTATACAGTCTGATACTGGTGGTTACAGTATATTCTGCAAATATCACCGACAAGGAAGAATTCACTTTCACAATGATCGATGTCGGACAGGGCGACGCTTTTTTAATCGAAGATCATAAAAGCGATCAGACGGTGATGATTGATACCGGGGGTGTATTCACATTCGGCGACAGGAAATCGATGCTTGCTGAGAAGACGGTTCTGCCATATTTGAAAGAACGGGGAATCGACAATATAGACCTGTTGATTTTAAGCCATATGGATATTGACCATGTAGGTGAAGCAGAAGATGTCATCAATAAGAAGAATGTGAGAAATCTGATGGTAAACTTCGAAGATCCAAAATTAGAGGAGTGGGCTGAAAATATTATAGAAGGAGATTTCACCGGGAATGTACTGCCATCAGGCGATATATCAACTATGAACGTTGGAAACATCCTCATAGAGAATCTGGATGCCGGTTATCCTGGCGCTGAAAAGGTGTCGAATGAACATTCGATAGTTTTAAAGGTGTCACTTGGTGACTACAGCTTTCTCATGACGGGTGACATGACGGAAGCGATGGAGGAATATATGCTCGGACATATGAGAGATCTGCAGGTGGATGTACTGAAACTTGCACATCACGGTTCCGATACTTCCACCGGAAGTGCAATTGTTGAAGCGGCATCCCCGGCATACGCATTGATTTCCGCGGGGGCAGATAACCAGTACGGCCATCCCCATCAGAATGTGCTGGACAGGCTGGAAGGGATTGAAATACTGAGTACGAAAGATGCAGGAATGGTACAATTGAACATTAAAAGTGATAGACTTTGTGTCCGGACCAAGCTGGATGAAACATTAAATCATTGCATAAAAAAAAGAGCTGAACCATCAGCTCTCTAAATAAAATTCACCCGAACAATCTACCGACGATCTCAAATACATGAGCAATAACGTAGATTGCTGTAAGACCGAGGAACCCGACTACAAATGCCAGACCGGAATCCACAACGTCATTATTTTTTGATTGTACATTTTTTTCGAACTTATTCATTTAGAAAAACCCCCTAAACTATTCAACATCTATTATAGGATAATTCACTAATAAAAGCTATAATATATTTATGATTTAATGTGGAGTGAACAAAATGAACTTAATCCAAGTGATATATGGAACAAATATTATACGAATAGAAGAAACTGCCAAGAAAATGGCAAAAGATTTTCTGGGAGAAATTGATGAATTCAGCCTGGTCTCTTTAAATTATAAGGAAACTCCGATTGAAAACTTAATTGAGGAAGCACAGACACTGCCTTTTTTATCAGATAAAAAGGCGATTATAGTCAATGATGCATATTTTCTTACAGGTGCCAAAACAAAAAGTGATGTTGAACATAACATTGATATGTTCATTGACTATCTTACAAATAAAAATGATGACACGCTTCTGATTTTTAAAGTGTTCAATGAACAGCTGGACAAGCGGAAGAAAATCACTAAACTTATTCAGAGAGAGGGTGCGGTCACAGAAGTGAAAGAGATGACCGAACCTGAAATAAGAACTCTGATCATTGATTCTCTTACTGATAAAAATATGAATATCGATGATATGGCACTGGATATGTTTTTGGAAAGGACGGGAATAAGCTATTCCAATGTCAAGAGTGAACTGGATAAAGTCGTCTTGTATGCAGATCATACGATTACCGCGGATGATGTGGATGACGTGGTGAGTATCAGTATGGAACAGAATATATTCAAGCTTACAGAACTAGTCTTGAACGGCAGGAGAGAAGACGCTGTAAAACTGGTCAGACAGCTAATATTGCAAAAGGAAGAGCCGATGCAGCTGCTCCATCTGATAATCAGCCAGTTCAGGCTGCTGTATCAGGTCAAGCTGCTTTCAAACGAAGGGTTCGCCCAGGATTATATTGCAAA
>DEQG01000025.1:9592-21607 GCA_002360325.1 Salinicoccus sp. UBA3372
TTATTCGAGCTGTTTGTGATGGAAATTTAAAAAGAAAAAACCTTCTGTAAAAGAAGGTTTTATTTAGTCATTAATTTAGATTTCATACGTGATGCTTTATTTGCATGAATTAAGTTTTTCTGACTTGACTTGTCAACATGTTTAACTGCATGTGCAATAAGTGCATCCGCGTTTTCAGCATTTTCGGCTTTCGCAGTTTCTGCGCGTTTAATGGCAGTTCTCATTGCGTTCTTCTGAGCAATGTTTGCATCTCCTGCTTTTTTGCTGGAGTTTACTCTTTTAATAGCAGATTTAATATTAGGCATAACGTCACCTCCACAATTTAGTTGTACAACTTTAATTGCAACAAGAAATATTTTACCAAATAAGAGTGTGTTATGCAATATAAAGCCGGAAATGAATTGAAGATAATAATGATGATTGGTATAATATTAACATTCGAGTGTATAGAAAGTTGGGTATTAATGAATGATAATGAGCGTATAGCAAGGCAAGAAAAAATTAGGAATTTTTCAATTATTGCCCATATCGATCACGGGAAGTCCACTTTGGCCGACCGTATATTAGAAAACACGAAATCAGTGGCTGACAGAGAAATGAAAACACAGCTGCTGGATTCGATGGACCTGGAGAGGGAACGGGGCATCACGATAAAATTGAATGCAGTTCAATTGAAGTACACTGCAAAAGATGGGGAAGATTATATATTCCATCTGATAGATACACCGGGGCACGTCGACTTCACCTATGAAGTATCGCGTTCACTCGCAGCATGTGAAGGTGCGATTTTAGTTGTCGATGCCGCACAGGGGATAGAGGCACAAACGTTGGCCAACGTTTATCTCGCATTGGATAACGACCTGGAGCTTATGCCTGTCATCAACAAGATCGACCTGCCGGCAGCAGACCCTGATCGCGTTGCACAGGAAGTGGAAGATATTATCGGCCTGGATAAGGACGATGCAGTGCTGGCATCGGCGAAATCGAACATAGGCATCGAAGATATCCTGGAAACGATTGTTGAGATGGTACCGCCGCCGGACGGAGATGTGAGTGCTCCGCTGAAGGCACTGATATTCGATTCAATGTATGATCCTTACAGAGGAGTCATATCTTCAATCAGAATTGTTGATGGCGTAGTAAAGCCGGGAGATAAAATCCAGATGATGGCAACAGGCAAAACTTTCGAAGTGGCTGAAGTAGGTATCAATACACCTAAACCGATGCCGGTAAAAGAATTATCAGTGGGTGATGTCGGCTACATAGTTGCTGCTATCAAAAATGTCGGAGACTCACGTGTAGGGGATACGATTACACATGCGGACAATCCGGCAGCAGAACCTCTGGAAGGTTATAAGACCATGAATCCTATGGTGTTCTGCGGTATGTATCCAATAGATTCAAATCAGTATAATGATTTGAGAGAAGCATTTGAAAAGTTAGAGCTGAATGATTCATCCCTGCAGTATGAACCTGAAACCTCCCAGGCTTTAGGTTTTGGTTTCAGAACAGGGTTCCTGGGTCTCCTCCATATGGAAATCATACAGGAGAGGATAGAAAGGGAATTCGGAATCGATCTGATTGCGACAGCACCTTCGGTTATCTATGAAGTATCCATGACTGACGGGTCTACTGTCAGAGTGGACAACCCTGCACAAATGCCGGACCCTCAAAAAATCGATCGTATTGAAGAGCCTTATGTTAAAGCACAGATAATGGTGCCTAATGATTATGTCGGTGCTGTAATGGAGCTCAGTCAAAAGAAGAGGGGTAACTTCATCACGATGGATTATCTGGACGACATAAGGGTAAACATCATATATGAAATCCCGCTGTCCGAAATCGTATTTGATTTCTTTGACCAGCTCAAATCGAATACTAAAGGATATGCATCTTTTGATTATGAAATCATAGGATATAAGGAAAGCAACCTTGTTAAGATGGATATTCTGCTGAACAATGAGAAAGTCGATGCTCTGAGCATCATCGTCCACCGCGATTTCGCATATGAACGCGGAAAAGTCATTGTTGAAAAATTGAAGAAGCTGATTCCGAGGCAGCAGTTCGAAGTACCGGTCCAGGCCGCTATCGGACAGAAAATCATTTCCAGGACAAATATAAAGTCCATGGGCAAGAACGTACTCAGTAAATGTTACGGCGGGGATATCAGCCGTAAGCGTAAATTATTGGAGAAACAAAAAGAAGGTAAAAAGAAAATGAAATCCGTGGGATCAGTAGAGATACCACAGGAAGCATTCCTTTCTGTACTGAAAATGGATGAAGATTGATAAAGCCACATTTTGTGGCTTTTAATTTTGTTGGGAAGTGTTAAAATGAAAAGTTTGTATATCCATATCCCATTTTGTAACCGGATATGTACTTACTGTGATTTCACAAAAGTGCTCATTAAAAACCAGCCGGTTGATGACTATATAGATGCGTTGATTATGGAGCTTGAAAGTCTGGAGCATAAAGACTTTGAAACAATATATGTGGGAGGCGGGACTCCGACTGCACTCAGTCTGCAACAACTTGAAAGGTTATTGTCTTTCATAGCGGAAAGATTCACGGTTTCAACTGAATATACTTTTGAAGCGAATCCGGACGAAGTCACTACTGAGAAACTGGATCTGCTTCAAAATTATGGAGTGAACAGGGTTAGTCTGGGTGTCCAGTCATTCAATGATGAAATTTTGAAAGTGCTGAACAGAAGTCACAACTTCGATGATATTTTCAAAAGTATCAATCATCTGGAAAAAATCGGTCTTACAAACTATTCCATGGATCTGATGTACAATCTTCCAGGCGAAACAATGGGGGATATTGAGACCAGCCTGAAATATGTTGAGCAATTGAAGCCGAAGCATATTTCCTGGTACTCATTGATCATCGAACCCCACACTGTCTTCTATAATCAAATTAAAAAAGGCTCACTTAAAATTGCCGATGATAACGTGGAGGCAGAAAAGTATGACCGTGTGATGGAAGGACTGCAGCAGCTGGGGTATCCCCAGTATGAAATTTCAAACTTCGCCACTCCTGAATTTGAATCTGCACACAATAAAACATACTGGCTGAATGAACATTATTATGGAACGGGGGCAGGGGCCCACGGCTATGTAGGTAATCAGCGCTATTACAATATCAAACCTGTACCGCATTATATTAAATCCATGAATGAAAACAATACTGTCGTAAAAGAAACGATATCTCTGACAGAAGTTGAACAGATAGAAGAAGAAATGTTTTTGGGCCTCCGAATGACGGATGGTGTTTTGAAAAGCAGATTTAAGGATAAATATGGCATGAGTATTGATGAATATTACAAAGATGAATTGAACTATCTAAAGGATAAAAAATGGATCATAGATGATGGCATCAACGTCTCTCTGACCGAAAGCGGCCGAATGGTAGGCAATGAAGTTTTCATGTCATTTTTAAAGTCGACATAAATCGAGTTTAATGATTGACATACTTTGACCAATTTGATAAATTATATTTAGCACTCAAAGATAAAGAGTGCTAAAGAGGTGAAGTCAATGCTTACAAATAGGCAAGAACTCATCTTATTTTTAATTGTGGATGAATTTTTAGCCGCCATGGTTCCCGTTAGTTCGAAACAAATTATTCAAAAATATCAACTTGATATTTCCAGTGCTACGGTTAGAAACGAAATGGTTATACTTGAGGCATCAGGCTTTTTAACAAAACCACACACATCAGCAGGAAGAATGCCATCTAGAGAAGCACTCAAGTTTTATATTAAAAAGTTAAGTGAAAAATTAGATGAAGAAATTAAACCTGAAACTGTTCATCTTAATTTACAAAATCATCATACACCAGAAGAACTGTCCGGAAGCATTGCAGAAAAGATCAGTACAAGGACCAACTATTTGACCGGAGTATCATTTCTTGGTAAAGATGAAATAGTCAAAGCGATCTACTTCACACCTTTAAGTGAGGTCATGCTGCTGGTGATCATTGTTCTGGATTCCGGCAACATTAAAAAGATACCGGTGAAAATGGATTATGATGTATCATTGGAAACGTTGGAACTGCTGACGAACTATTTCAATCAGATTGTCGTTGATACTCCATTACAGAACTTATCCCAGCTACTGCGTTCATCATTGAAAAACACTGAATTGCAGCGTATGATCATCAGTGTTGCAGATAATATCAGCAATGATATTAAAGAGCCCAGAAAATTCACCGGTTATTCGGGATTCAATCATTTAATCCATCAGATCAGTGAAGATACAATGACTTTGCAATTGCTATATGATGATTTGGAATCCAAACAGCTGGACAATATAGTGGATGTATCTGAAATAGCAGGAGTCGATGTGTATCTCGGAGACGAGCTGCCCGCGGATTATCATTCAATTTCAATCATAACCACCAATTTGAAAATTGCCGGTTTTGAAGGTAATCTGATGATTGTCGGTCCAGAAATGATGGGTTATAAAAAAGTGATCAAACTATTACATGGTATTAATAATCAGAGCACAAAAGGAAGTGAATGATTTGTTCGATAATGAAAAAGAGCAACAGCCGGATGAAAATCTGGCAAATGAAGAAAAGCCGGATGACAATTCTTCGGTGTCGACTGAAACTGCTGAAATTGAATCAGACAGCAGTACCGTGTCAGAAGTAACCGCAGATGAAGTTGATCCGCATCAGCAGGAAATCGACAATTTAAATGATGAGGTAAAGTCCCAGGAGGACAAATATTTGAAACTCTATGCGGAGTTTGAAAACTTCAAACGCCGTAACAAACAGGAAATCGACCTTAATAATAAGTACAAAGAACAAAAGTTCGCAGAAGATCTGCTGCCAGTATTGGACAATTTGGAAAGGGCGATGGACATTGAAGGAGAAACCGAGGCATTTGCTTCTTTGAAAAAAGGAGTGGAAATGGTCTATAATGATTTCCTCAATATTTTCGGCAAACATGATATTACGGTCATTGAATCAGCCGGCAAAGAGTTCGACCCGAACGTTCACCAGGCAGTTATGACAGAACCATCAGAAGAAGGATCAGGGATTGTAATTGAAGAATTCCAAAAAGGTTATATGTTGAAAGACCGTGTGATCCGCCCATCTATGGTTAAAGTCAGTGAGTAACAGGTATAAAAATAATATGATAAATAATTTAATATATGGAGGCTATTTTTAATGAGTAAAGTAATTGGTATTGATTTAGGAACAACAAACTCTGTAGTATCCGTTCTTGAAGGCGGAGAAGCTAAAGTAATTCAAAATGCTGAAGGTAACCGTACGACACCTTCTGTCGTATCATTCAAAAATGATGAAATCCAGGTTGGTGAAGTCGCTAAACGTCAGGCAATCACAAACCCTGATACAATAATGTCAGTCAAAAGACATATGGGTACCGACCATAAAGAAAAAATTGGTGATAAAGAATATACACCTCAGGAAATTTCAGCGATGATTCTTCAAAACTTGAAAGAAACAGCTGAAAGCTATTTAGGTGAAAAAGTGGAGAAGGCTGTTGTTACTGTACCGGCTTACTTCAATGACTCAGAACGTCAGGCTACAAAAGACGCAGGCAGAATTTCAGGTCTTGAAGTTGAAAGAATCATCAATGAACCGACTGCAGCAGCACTTGCATACGGTCTTGACAAGCAGGAAGTTGACCAGAAAGTATTAGTATTCGACCTTGGGGGCGGTACTTTCGACGTGTCCATCCTTGAGCTTGGCGATGGTGTGTTTGATGTACTTGCAACTGCAGGTGACAACCGTCTTGGCGGTGACGACTTTGACGATGTAGTCATTGATTATCTTGTGGATACTTTCAAAAAAGAAAATGGTATCGACTTATCAAATGATAAAATGGCAATGCAGCGTTTGAAAGATGCAGCTGAAAAAGCGAAGAAAGAATTATCTGGTGTATCTTCAACTCAAATCTCATTACCATTCATTTCAGCTGGTGATGCAGGTCCGCTGCACCTGGAAACATCACTTACTCGTGCGAAGTTCGAAGAGCTTACACATGATCTTGTTAAACGTTCAATGGGGCCGACAAAACAGGCAATCAAAGATTCAGGCATCAGCAAAGATGAGATAGATGAAGTTATCCTGGTTGGTGGTTCTACAAGAATCCCGGCTGTTCAGGAAGCAATTACAAAAGAGATTGGCAAAGAGCCGAACCGCAGTGTAAACCCTGACGAAGTTGTAGCGATGGGTGCTGCAATCCAGGGTGGTGTGTTATCCGGAGACGTTAAAGATGTTGTACTTCTTGACGTAACGCCATTATCACTTGGTATCGAAACGATGGGTAACGTATCAACCGTTCTTATTGAAAGAAATACAACAATCCCGACAAGTAAATCAGAAACATTCTCAACAGCAGCAGACAACCAGCCGGCAGTGGACATCCACGTATTGCAGGGTGAACGTCCAATGGCAAGTGACAACAAAACACTCGGCCGTTTCCAATTGACGGATATTCCACCAGCTCCACGCGGTGTACCCCAAATCGAGGTGACTTTCGATATTGATAAAAACGGTATTGTAAACGTAACAGCAAAAGATCAGGGTACAGGCAAAGAGCAGAAGATTACAATCCAGTCTTCTTCCAACCTGACTGATGATGATATCGACAGAATGGTTAAAGAAGCTGAAGATAACGCAGAAGAAGATAAGAAGCGCCGTGAAGAAGTTGAAACACGCAACGCTGCTGATCAGCTCATCTTCTCAACAGATAAAACAATCGAAGACTTAGGTGACAAAGTTGAAGCAGAAGAGAAAGAGAAAGCTGAAGCTGCCAAAGAAGAGCTTAAAACAGCATTGGAAGGCGAAGACCTTGAAGAAATCAATGCTAAGAAAGATGCACTTGAAGAAATACTTCAAGCAATGTCAATGAAGCTTTATGAAGAAATGGCAAAAGAGCAACAAGCTGGTGAAAATGCTGAAGGCAATGAATCAGCAGACGATGATGTTGTAGATGCAGACTTCAAAGAAGTTGAAGATGACGAAGAAGATAAAAATTAATCAATGAAATCAAAGTCAAAGCCAATAGCATTTGGCTTTGACTTTTTTAAATGTTATGATTTGGAAGTTGGAGGGATATTTGGATGGCTAAAAGAGATTATTATGAAATACTTGGTGTAGAAAAAAGTGCATCAAAAGAAGAAATAAAAAAAGCATATCGAAAATTATCAAAGAAATATCACCCGGACATCAACCAGGAAGAAGGTTCGGATGAGAAGTTCAAAGAGGTTGCAGAAGCATACGAAGTATTATCGGATGAAAATAAACGCTCCCAATATGATCGTTTTGGTCATGAAGGCATGAAATCACAATTTGGAGGCGGTGGCGGCTTCCAGGGTTCAGGTGGTTTTGGCGGCTTCGAAGATATATTCAGTTCATTTTTCGGCGGCGGCCGTCAGGCTGATCCAAATGCTCCCCGTAAAGGTGATGACCTGCAGTACACGATGACAGTGGATTTTGAAGAGGCTGTATTTGGTGTCACTAAAACAATAACGATCAAAAAAGAAGTTACATGTGATACATGTGATGGCAGCGGTGCGAAACCAGGCACATCAAAATCAACCTGCAGCATGTGCAGCGGCTCAGGCCGTGTAGCAGTGGAACAGAACACGCCATTCGGACGTATTCAGACTGAGCGCACATGTCCGACTTGTGATGGTTCAGGACAGGAAATTAAAGACCCTTGTAACAAGTGTAAAGGTACAGGAACGGTTACGAAAGATGTGGATATCGAAGTGACTGTACCTGAAGGTGTTGATAACGGTCAGCAGATCCGTGTCCAGGGACAGGGTGAGCCGGGTATAAATGGCGGTCCTGCCGGAGATTTATATATCGTTTTCCGCGTTCGACCGGATTCTAGATTTACTCGTGACGACGACGACATCCACTATGAGCTGCCGATTACATTCGCACAGGCGGCCCTTGGTGACGAAATCAAAGTGCCGACCATCAGTTCGGAAGTTGTGCTGACGATACCGGCAGGTACACAGACCGGCAGAAGATTCCGACTGAAAGAAAAAGGTGTTAAAAATGTTCACGGCTACGGTTATGGAGATCAGTTCATCACTGTTAAAGTCGTTACACCGACTAAACTTTCAGAAGATGAAATTGAAATATTCAGAAAGCTGGCTGAACAAGGCGGCGAAAAGATCAATGAACAGCAGGAGAATATTTTCGACCGTACAAAACGCTTCTTCAAAGGAGATTAAAAATGAAATGGCATGAAATTGCAATTCATACCGTGGAAGAAAATGAAGAGAAACTCTCAATCTTCCTCAACACAATATCCAAAGGTGTCTCCGTAGAACATTCAATAGATATACTGAAACAGAAAGTTGACAATTTCGATGAAAAATTCCGGCTTGACCCACGAGATTATCCGGAATCAAATATCAGATTGGTCGTTTATTTTGATGAAACACAAAATATTGACGATCGTTTAAAAAAGATTGAGGAATATATTATTCAGACAGATCTCGTGAAAAAAGATGAAATTGATATCGATCGAAAGGTCATTGAGGAATCTGACTGGGAAAATGAGTGGAAAAAGTATTTTCACAGTTTCAGGGTTTCAGAGACATTTGTCATCGTACCTTCCTGGGAAATGGAAGATTACAGTTATGAGGAATCAGACCGGCTGATCAAGCTGGATCCGGGCATGGCGTTCGGCACCGGTGATCATCCGACTACGAGCATGTGTCTGAAATTTATAGAAGGCATCGTCAAGCCTGAACATAAAATCATTGATGTCGGCACCGGATCCGGCATACTGTCGATCGCATCCCATCTGATGGGTGCAAGAACCATCAAAGCCACCGATATTGATGAGTTGTCCATCAAGGTGGCATATGATAATTTCCAGATCAATGACTGCCAAGAAGATATCATTCTGGAAACCGGCGATTTACTGAAAGATGAAAAAGGGCAGTATGATATAGTGATTGCAAATATTCTGGCACACATCATTGAAGAGATGATCAATGATTCATATGATAAATTAAATGCCGGCGGTCATTTTATCGCCTCAGGCATCATCGTTGAGAAACGGGATGACATTGTCAATAAGATGACTGAAGCTGGTTTTAAAATCGATGATATTCTTGAAGACGGCGGCTGGGTAAGTATATTAGCAGAAAAGGTATGATTTCATGCAGAGATATTTCACACAGGATCAATTGAATATTAATGAACCTTTTGAAGTGTTTAACGAAGATACGCATCATATGATAAATGTGATGCGTTTTCGTGTTGATGATGAATTCGAAATGGTCGACGGGTTGAAGAATGTCTATTTATGCAAAATCTTAAATATTGAAGAACAGACGCTCATTTATCAACCGGTTGACAAATATGAGGACAATTCTGAAATGCCTGTCCGGGTTACAATCGTCTGTCCGATGTTAAAAGGTGAGAAATTCGAGTGGATGCTTCAAAAATCCACAGAACTCGGAGCATCAGAATTCATCATTTATGAAGCTGACCGGAGCATCGTCAAACTGGATGATAAGAAAAAAGAGAAGAAACTCATCCGATACAGGAAAGTGATAAAGGAAGCAAGTGAGCAGAGCAAGCGAACTGTCATACCTGAGATATATTTCGACGGTAAGTTAAAACAGCTTGACCTCTCCGGCTTCGACCATGCAGTCATCGCCTATGAAGGTAACGCAGATGATGAATCATTGTCTTTGAACAGGCTGGAAAAGTTCAATGATGGAGTTTCGCTCGCATTCATCTTCGGACCCGAAGGCGGACTGACAGAAGGTGAGGCCGGTTTTGACAGAGGATTGAAAACTGTCAGACTGGGACCGAGAATACTGAGGGCGGAATCTGCACCGCTGTATTTCCTGTCTTCAATGAGCTATATATATGAATAAGGCTGATTGAAGGACCATATATATTATGATATTATGTTTAATGTTATCATAATATTTTTTTAAGAGAGATTTGATATATATGAATGAGAAAACTATCGCATTCCATACGCTTGGCTGTAAAGTGAACCATTATGAAACAGAAGCGATGTGGCAAATATTTAAAAATGATGGATATGACCGCATAGATTTTGAAAAGAATGCCGATGTCTATGTCATAAACACGTGTACTGTGACGAATACCGGTGATAAGAAGAGCCGTCAGGTAATCCGCCGCGCAATCCGCAAAAATCCGGATGCCGTCATCGCTGTAACAGGCTGTTATGCACAGACTTCACCGAAAGAGATTATGGATATCGCCGGTGTGGATATAATTATAGGTACGGAAGACAGGGATAAACTTCTCGGCTATGTCAACCAGTACCATGAAGAGCGCCAGCCGATCAATGGTGTGAAAAACATCATGAAAAAGCGTACATATGAAGAGATGGATGTACCTTATTTCACAGACCGCACACGTGCGACTTTAAAGATACAGGAAGGCTGTAATAACTTCTGTACCTTCTGTATTATTCCTTGGGCCCGCGGATTGATGCGCTCCAGGGATCCGGAAAAAGTGATCCGGCAGGCTCAGAATCTTGTAGATGAGGGATATAAGGAAATCGTACTCACGGGTATTCACACAGGTGGGTACGGTGAAGATTTGAAAGATTACAATCTTGCACAGCTCCTGAGAGATCTGGAAGAAATCGACGGACTTAACCGTCTGAGAATTTCCAGTATCGAAGCGAGCCAGCTGACTGATGAAGTCATTGAGGTAATCAGAGGCTCTGATAAAATAGTGAGACATCTCCATGTGCCTATACAGTCTGCAAGTGACACTGTACTGAAACGCATGAGAAGAAAGTACACTATGGAATTTTTTGAATCCCGCATATTGAAATTGAAGGAAATTATGCCTAATGTTGCCATAACAAGTGATGTAATTGTCGGTTTCCCGGGAGAAACAGAAGAAGAATTCCAGGAAACTTATGACTTTATCAATAAACATCATTTTTCAGAGCTACATGTGTTCCCTTACTCCATCAGGACAGGGACGCCTGCAGCCAAAATGAAAGACCAGATTGATAATGATACTAAGAACGCACGCGTCCAGAGGCTGATCGATCTGTCAGACCGTCTTGCATTGGAATATGCAAAAGATTTCAAGGATGATGTTCTTGAGATCATACCTGAAGAATTTAAAGACGGTAAGCTCGTGGGCCATGCGGATAATTATATGAAAATAGAAATCGATGGTGACGAATCATTGACCGGAGAACTTGTGAAAGTAAAAGTGACTGAACCCGGTTACCCTTTAAGCCGTGGTGAAATTGTCAAAGTATTGGAAAAGCCGATGGTTAAAAATTACGCTTATCTTGAGCGTACACTTTAGTTTATATGGAGGTAAGATCATGAAAGTTTCAAAGTATATAGACCATACATTATTGAAACCTGCCGTAACTCAGGATGAAATTTTCCAGCTATGCCAGGAAGCAAAAGAATATGACTTTTTCAGTGTCTGCATCAACCCTGCATGGGTTCAGACAGCGTCAGATATTTTAAAGGACAGTGACGTGAAAGTATGTACTGTCATCGGCTTTCCGCTTGGTGCAACAACATCTGAAGTGAAAGCATTCGAAACTATGAATGCAATTCAGAATGGTGCAGATGAAGTGGACATGGTAATCAATATCGGTGCACTGAAATCCGGAAACGATGATTTGGTGTTCAATGATATCAAAGCGGTCTGCGATGCAGCAGGAACAGGTGCATTGGTCAAAGTGATCATCGAGAGCGCACTTCTCGACAGTGACGAAATCGTCAAAGCGAGCGAGTTGAGTAAAAAAGCAGGCGCGGATTTCGTTAAAACTTCTACAGGTTTTAACGGAGAGGGTGCATCTGTTGAAGCAGTGACGTTAATGCGTATGACTGTCGGTGAAGAAATGGGCGTTAAAGCAAGCGGCGGTGTCCGTTCTGCTGAAGATGCGATGAAAATGATCGAGAGCGGTGCAACGCGGATCGGCGCTTCAAGCGGTATTGAAATAGTTACAGGCGGTATATCTGAATCAAATTATTAAAATTAAGT
>DEQG01000103.1:0-388 GCA_002360325.1 Salinicoccus sp. UBA3372
TTCTTTGCCACTTTGATGATTGCTTCTATATTAAGATAGCTTTCAGTCGGCGATAAATCCGGATCGACCAGATATGCTTCGTCCGCCTTATAACGGTGCAGCGCACCTTTATCCTCATTACTGTAGATTGCGACAGTCGTAATATTGAGTTCTGTTGCAGCCCTGAAAATACGAGTCGCAATTTCACCCCTGTTCGCAACGAGTAATTTATGTATCTTGTTCATAAGAAATTCCTCCCAAAAGCATAATGAGCTTATTATATAATAAAAGTTATAAAATTCACACTATTAATTTAAAATAAAAACCGGTAAATTTTAATTACCGGCTATTGATACCCTTCTTTTTCTTTCTTTACGTGCTTTGCCGCGATTATGAGAAGTCCTACCGC
>DEQG01000103.1:552-8026 GCA_002360325.1 Salinicoccus sp. UBA3372
TAGAACTTATCTTTCGAAACTGCAGCATATTTCAGCGCTTTGAATATTAAAATCACAAACAGTATTATGGTGAAAAATACACCGATAAGACCGAGCTCTTCCGCAAGTACCGCAAAAATGAAGTCGGTATGCGGCTCCGGCAGGTAACCGAGTTTCATCACTCCGTCCCCGAGGCCCGTACCCGTGATGCCGCCATGGGAAATGGCTATCAGGGAATTCGTCAGCTGATAGCCCGCCCCCATCGGATCCACGAAAGGATTCATGAATGTCTCTATGCGGGCAACCTGGTAATCCGACAAAATCCGGCCCTGGAACAAGTAGGAGATAATTGTCAGCACACCGCCCGCCACAGTTATGACAAGCCCTGTTTTCAAAATGAATTTGAGCGGCACACCCGAATAGATGAATATCCCGATGATGATGGCTGCCACGACCATCCATGTACCGAAGTCGGTGAGCAGTACAAGGCCCGAACAGGCACCGATGAACGTCAGCGGGTAAATGTAGTCCTGAATCTGCATTTTGGAAAGTGATATCTTCTTGTCATATATATACGCCATATAGATGATGACAAGCACTTTGAAAAATTCCTGCGCCTGCAGACTGAGCGGACCGAACTGGATCCTGTTTCTCTGCCCATTGACCACATCACCGAAAAACAAGGTGTAAAAAAGCAGCAGCATGATGATGACAATCGCCGTCAACTGGAATTTTTTCTCTTTGAAAACTTCACCGGACATGAAGTAGCTCATGAAGAAAACGATGGAAAATCCAAGAACGATGAAAATTGCCTGCCTTATGTAAAAGTATTCAGGCGAAGAAATATTATCATTATTTGCCGCCATGACCATACTTGAACTGTAGACCATGACAAGTCCGATCAGGCTGAGCAGTACATATATGATGATGATTGTGAAGTCTACGTATTTGGAATAAGCTTTGACGTAATTGAAAAAATCTTTAACATATTGCACATTGTTCCCCTCATTTAAAAAAAGTCTAAAGATTAAATTTCTTTAGACTCAATTTTTTCCTCTTGCATATATAAATCATGGACTTTTGAAACTTCTTTCTCCAGGCTCTCCAACAGCTCACGTCCATCTTCTGCATCAACCAGCCCAAGACGTACGGCGAAATTCACTTCTTTTGAAAGTCCGAACATTTGGGTATCTAAAACTTCCTCGTAGACCGGGCATTGGGGCATCGTCAAATTGTCCATCTGAACTTTAATCAGCTGTACAATACGATCAGCATCTGCTTCAAGCTGTTCATATGCCTGATGGCGCAATTCTTCTTTCATGGACACACTTACCCCCTCTTTTAACTATAATAAAAATTTTATATCACCGACGTCAAAAATGCAAGGAATCAAAAGACTGGAAATTCATTATTGGCGTATTATATCAACCTGTCTTTTGATATAATGAACAGTATAAGGAGCGATTTTATATGGTTATACAGATTCTGGGAGATATCAGGTTTCAAATTACACTAGATCCTTCAACATGGATTTTCGATGATCGTAAAATTACTTTGGAAGACGCACTGGCAGCGTCACATGATGACGACAGCATTTCATTTTCCGATAATACGGAGTGGAACCGCCAGATCATTGAAGGCAGCAGCAAGCCGCCGACTTTGAAGTCCGAAAAGAAATATAAGAACTCACAGCTGCTGGAAGAGACATTCATCATCAAGCTGGATACTTTTCTGGAGTACACCGAGCCGGAACGCGGCGAAGACGCGATGATTACATATACACATGACGAAGGCACGACGATTCTGCCTTACAATGAACGCAGCAGACATTACGCCCAGTTCAGCAAAGACGGTAAGAGAATGTATGATGACAACATGATCGACCTGGTCATCATTTCCGATAATGATATTGAAACAAGACTGCAGCATGTGACTGATATCTCCATAAACTAAAAAAATCACGCCGGGAAAATTCCCGGCGTGATTTTTTTATCAGTTCTGTTTGGGCGGTATATTGCCCGCCTTGCGTTCCCTGTGCAATCTGAATCTGTACAATGCAAGTACTATCGCTGCAACAATCAGACTTTCCGCAACCGGCAGAAATGCACCGAAGAAAGTCAGGATCAGAGCGCCGAAGAACATTGCAATATAGACGATTACGTTCTGCCAAAGTTTGATCTTACGGGCAAACCCCAGCACATAAACGAGTATGCATAATGCGAATATTGTGATAAACAGCAGCCACATTCCGGTCTCCGGATTCGTATCCAGTCCGTAAAGTCTGCCGAAAAAGGTCAAGCGCTCGTTTACGTTAACTGAAGCACTCGATAATACAGCTGGGAGAAACACTTATACTCACTCCGATTCAAGTCTTATCTTTTCTTTCTTTTGTGCACGTTCCCTTGCACTCTTATCCAGAATACTCTTTCTCAATCTGACAGTTTCCGGCGTCACTTCCACAAGTTCATCATCGTTAATAAATTCCAGAGCCTCTTCAAGTGTCAGACTGCGCGGTTTCTTCATCGTCGCCGTCTGTTCTTTCGTCGCCGAACGGATATTGTTCGCCGCTTTCACTTTCGTGATGTTGACAGTCAGGTCGTTGTCACGTGAGTTTTCACCGACAACCATCCCTTCGTACACATCTGTACCCGGCTCCATGAAGTTCGTCCCGCGGCCTTCCAGCTGCAGAATCGCATACGTTGATGCCACGCCTTTATCCATCGATACGAGCACACCGTTACGTCTGCCGCCGATCTGTCCTTTGATCAGCGGACGGTATTCTTCGAATGTATGGTTCAATATACCATAACCGCTCGTCATGGACATGAATTCAGTCCTGTAACCGATGAGTCCTCTGGCCGGTACTAAAAACGTAATGCGCGTCTGGCCGTTTCCGGTGTTCACCATATCAAGCATCTCGCCTTTACGCGCGCCGAGTGACTCGATGACGCCGCCTGTATTTTCTTCAGGCACGTCAATCTGAACACGTTCAAACGGCTCACATTTGACACCGTCAATTTCTTTAACGATAACAATCGGCTTAGAAACCTGAAGTTCAAATCCCTCACGTCTCATATTCTCTATCAGTATTGATAAATGAAGTTCACCGCGGCCTGAAACCACCCATGCATCCGGCTGGTCGGTCGGTTCAACTTTCAATGACACATCCGTCTCAAGCTGCTGATCCAGACGTTCCTGGATCTGGCGCGCAGTGACATACTTGCCTTCACGGCCTGCGAAAGGTGAGTTGTTTACTGAAAACGTCATCTGCAGCGTCGGCTCATCAATTCTGAGTACCGGCATCGCTTCCTGATGGTCCGTCGGTGTCACCGTCTCGCCGACGTTGATGTCTTCAAGACCTGAAAGCGCGATGAGGTCACCCGCCTGCGCGTGCTCGATTTCCAGACGGTTCAGACCAAAGAAACCGAACATCTTCGTTACTCTGAAGTTTTTGACCTTGCCGTCATTTTTAATCAGCGACACCTGCTGGCCGACTCTTATTTCCCCTCGGAATACACGTCCGATTCCGATACGTCCAACGTAGTCGTTGTAGTCAAGCAGTGCCACCTGGAACTGCAGCGGCTCAGAACTGTTATCGACAGGTGCAGGCACATATTCCAAAATCATGTCATAGATGGACTGCATATTTTCTTCCTGCTTCTCAGGCTCCGGCTCAAGACTTGCCGTACCGTTGATGGCTGAAGCATACGCTACCGGGAATTCAAGCTGCTCGTCATTCGCATCCAGTTCGATGAACAGTTCAAGCACTTCATCGATGACCGCTTCAGGACGTGCTGAATCCTTGTCGATCTTGTTCACTACGACAAGCGGCTTAAGGTTCTGTTCAAGCGCCTTTTTCAGAACGAAACGCGTCTGCGGCATCGTCCCTTCGTATGCGTCCACAACGAGGATGACCCCGTCCACCATTTTCATGATACGTTCCACTTCGCCGCCGAAGTCCGCGTGTCCCGGCGTATCCAGGATGTTTATTCTGTGATCTTTATAGTCAATCGCGGTGTTTTTCGCTAAAATTGTAATACCGCGTTCTCTTTCAATATCATCTGAGTCCATCGCACGGTCTTCAACATGCTCGTTCTCACGAAATATACCAGACTGTTTTAATAATTGGTCTACCAATGTCGTTTTTCCATGGTCAACGTGTGCGATAATTGCAATGTTACGGATATCTTCTCTTAAATTCATCAAGACTTTCCCTTCGTAGTTAGAATCTTTTCTTTCCTTAACTGTATCATTATATCACAGTACGTTTCCGATTCATACAATAGTAATTCTATTAAAAAACAGACTTTTGTGCTATAATCAGGTGGACTATGAATCTCAAAGGAGTACATGGCAATGGAGAAACCTAAATCAAAACTGATTTTCCTGTTACTTGCTGTTCTTGCCGTTTCCATGATGGTCGCCTTCTCGGTCTTTGCCGCTGAGGCGATGTGGATATTTGCAGCCATCACTGTCCTGATCTTTATCGGTATATTCGGTGTCGGTTTTACACTCAAGAAAAAGTACCGTGAAAACGGCTGGTTATAAAAACTACAAATTTCGTATTTCTGCACGTTTTTTACTGCAGAAACCGCATTTCCGCTGAACAGAAAATTGATTTCTGTTCTTTTTTTATGCCCAAAATCAAATTGTTGCGTTTTGACGACAATTTGATTGTTATGCACAATTAGAACAATACATCAAAGGGGGATAAATGAAATGCGCAAAAAGAATGAAAAACTGAAAATTTATGAGTTTTTGTACAACCGCCTGCCGTTCAGCGATGATGAAACAAAGGAGTTCCAGGCATTACGCCGCTCCGAGGCCCTTGAAGAAGAGTTCGAACAACATTTACAGGACATCAACATGGCCAATATCGATATATACTGGCACTCAGAAGTCTTCGTGGACGGCGAGCGCGAATTCGTCCATGTCCTTCTGATCACGGACTACTGCTATTACATATTCATCCTTCATGATCTGGAAGGCGGCCATTACGTCAACCCGTTCAATATACTGTGTACTGACAGCCATGAAGCCGTCATGGACCTGAACCGGAGCGATAAGCTGTATCAGATGTTCAAGGCCCAGCTCATTGACGAGGGGGAATTCCAGCGTCCGATCATCATCAAGTACGTCATGATGAATGACCGCTTCAAAATGAAGACGCGGAAGAGCGACCTGTTTTTATCCAGGGAAAACCTGCCATACTATTTGAAGGCCATCGAACATTCAGCCGTCATTAAAAATAAAAACACACCCATGCCCGGCTGATCTGTTTCAGCCGCATACGTACAGCTTCAACATGAATCTTTTCACACCGGGCATACGGTGTGCAGCCTGCATGTCCCATGATCTGCTGCTGTACAACAGCAACATCATCCAGTGCGGGGTGTGCAGCACCATCGACAGCCTGTATCAGATGATCGGCGACTATTTCTTTTGTCTGGACAGATTGGAGCATTCCCGGGAATACCGGAAGTGTGACATCCATATGCATATCGGTTTTCATTTAAATAGTTATGCCTACAGAAAAATTACAAGCCGGTTCTTTGAAAAAGTATCCGCCAGGAAATACAGGTTTACAGGCGGTGGAATGCCTTATGATTCTCGATGAACGGTTCATCATTTTTGAAGTATTCTGTGATTTCATCCTGAATCGTCTTATTGGAGGCGAGAATGCTGTTTGTATCGAGCAGTCTGAGTTCATCGCCAAGCAGCGTCGTCGTGATGCCGCCGACTTCATCCAGGATGATTGTGCCGCCTGCAAAATCCCATGGGTGCAGCCTGTAAAACAGTGCCGCACTGCTCGTGCCGCGTGCAACGTTTACAAATTCAAGGGCTGCGGAGCCGAGTGAGCGTGTGCTGCGGGCGTTTCTAACAACTTCGATAAACGGCTTGTTGATACCGTCGTGCACCAGCCAGTTCGGGTTTGTCGAAATGAGTGATGACATTAAATTTGATTCTTCGATATCCGGCAGCAGCTGATCGTTTTTATAGGCGCCGTGCTCAAAAGCTGCATGATACAGGTCGCCTTTCATAACGTCCAGTATAAGGCCGGCATATGGATTTCCATCGATATAGATGCCCACGGATATCGCAAAATTTTCCATCTGATGGACGAAGTTGAGCGTGCCGTCGATCGGATCGATGATCCAGAGAACGCCGTCGGTATCCGTGATGTCGCGGCCGTGGCCCTCCTCGCCCACAATTCGGTGTTCGGGGTAGCCTTCTTTGATTTTATTATTTAAAAAGCTTTCAGTTTCTTTATCTACATCCGTGACGAGGTCATTCGGATTTTGTTTACTGTTGATGTTGAATTCTTCTGTCATGCGTTTGCGGATGAACTTGCCGGCTTCTAAAATGGCTTCCTGTGCGAATTTATAGATTTCCATAAAATACACCTCAAAAGTTTGATTGGTTTCCTTTATTATTTTATCATAGTTCACAAGCATATTATTTAGAAGGGAATAATTATATGACTAAATACCGCTTTACTGATAAAGATTTCGATACTTTTAAAATTGACGGGCTCGATGCACGCATGGAGGGCATTAAAGAAGGCCCGCGCGTCAAGCTGTATAACCTCGGCGACCACTTCGCAGGATTCCTCACGGACCTGACCGGAGACGAACAGTTTCCACATGTTGCAATGCATGCACGTCGTAAGGTGAATCCGCCGGATGATACATGGGTCGCATTTTCAACGAACAAGAGAGGCTACAAAATGATGCCGCACTTCCAGATCGGCCTGTGGGGCGACCACGCCTTCTGCATGTACGGTGTGATCTATGAATCTCCGGATAAACAGAACCTTGCGAAGAAATGGCTCGATGACCTGGATTTGTTCAGGGAGATTCCGCAGGAATACTCCATTTCACTGGATCATATGAAACCGTCCAAACCGGAACTGTCCGGGCTGTCCGATGAAGATCTTGAGGCAGGACTCGTCCGTCTCCGCGACGTGAAAAAAGGTGAATTCCTTGTCGGAAAAGTCTACCGTCCGGGAGATGATGAACTGAAGACAGACGAGGCATTCATTGAAGATTTAGAAAAAGTGATGACAGAACTTATTAAATTTTATTGATGAGAGCTAAAAATGTTAAGCTGCTTCAGCTTGAGATTTTGAACCGCCGCACACTTCTTGACGATGAAGACCGGAAAGATTTGAATAAATACCGGATGGGCCATATGGGGGAACTGCAGTTCGACTCAATGATAGGCGCGTTTGCAGCCCCCATCGTCCATTTGAAAGATTACAGATTTCAGCTGGATGGCTCTGCCGGCGATAAAAAAGTAGGAAGCGGTCCGTCTGAAGTCCAGATAGATAATATCATCATCTCTGAAGATCAGCTCTATACTTTCGAAATCAAGAATTATCAGTATGATATTGAGTATCACGTCGACCGGCCGTGGCGTTTTGCCGGCGGCAGGGAAATCGTCAATCCCATGAACCAGATCGACAGCCATCGGAACGTCCTGTCGTCTATGATGA
>DEQG01000103.1:8126-8780 GCA_002360325.1 Salinicoccus sp. UBA3372
TGCCGAACCATCCGAACATCTACACCCGCAGCAATCTGAATAAACGTCTGCGGTACCTGTTGAAACCGAACCGCTATGATTACAGCCGCTTTATAGAGATGCTCGACTCGAAACGTATACTCAAGTCTGCTTATGACAGCGACGCCAACGTTACATTTGATGAGCTTGCCGGCGGTGTGTTCTGTGCGAATTGTGACAACAGCATACTGCGCCGTGAGCACCGTGACAAGTTTGTGTGTGACGAGTGCGGCATTGCGATGACGAGTCCCGAAGTCGTTCAGCAGCTGATTGGCGAACTGCGTATTATCAACTCTGCATGGGAGCTCAATTCTGTAATGATAGCCAAATACAGCGGTGACCAGTTCGACAGCTCCACCATTCGGAGATACCGGCTGAAAGGCTATATCGATTTCTGATAATATTTCAAGATAATGTTCACTTTCAACGTTAATCGTTGCTGAGTGGACATTTTTTGTGTCTGTGAGTGTTTAGATAGAAACTATTTACGGAGTATCTGCACAGCTGACCTCCGCAGGTGTGTAGTTAGCAGTAAATCCGTGCTATCTTCACACTTGAGCATCTCAAACGTTTAGTCAGGGACAATTCCAGGCCTATCTGCACAGCTGACCGCCCCAAACGTTTAGATAGCAGCAA
>DEQG01000052.1:0-304 GCA_002360325.1 Salinicoccus sp. UBA3372
TGTTACCGGTACGATGTGGCTTGCCGGTGCGATGACGGCCCAGCCGATCAGCGGTGTGAAGGCACCGGAGATGCTGCCAATGATCGTATTCAGAGTGTACCGGCGTTTTGACCAGAATGTGTAAAGCACCACATAGAAAAACCATCCGAGAAAAGAATAGATTGCTGCTTCGAAAGTGGTCAGCATCATAATACCAATACCGATGACTGTTGTGATGATGCCGGACCAGAGTACAGAGCGCAGGGAGAATGCCCCGGTCACCGTCGGACGATTTTGGGTCCGTTCCATTTTCTTATCAAGGTCC
>DEQG01000052.1:344-2711 GCA_002360325.1 Salinicoccus sp. UBA3372
CCGGAGATGACGAGTGTGCTGCCGATCATGGTCAGTATGAATGTTCCAAGGTGATCTGTAAAAGAGGCGCCTGTGAAATAGATGGCGAGCCAGAATGCTGTAAAGACAGGGAGCACGTTTGCAATAAGCACTTTGCCTTTTAACAGATTTTTTATATTCAGCAGAAAGCCGGATAGACCGGAAGTGGCTTCTGCTTCAGTTTTATATTGAGTTGGTAAGTGTTCGTTCTTCAAAAATATTCCCTCACAAAAAATTATATTCGGCATGGCCGACGCTGGAAAGGTCCACTATATATTATACCAGTTGAGAGCACATTTGGCTTGCCTGGAATATTACAAATGGGAGAACAAATCCGATAAAAATAAAAAGACCCTGAAAGCGGGAAATGTCATCCGGCTCTCAGGGGTGTTCTTTATTCAAATATCATAATTTTTAATGTTAGTCTGCGAATTGGTAATAGCCCTGGCTGTGCAAATGCTTCAGGTCAGCAAGTGACAGGCCGTAGTCCAATTGCAGGTGAGGATAGTCGACAAATTCTTCCCAGTCGCCGCCCCATGTAAATCCGACACTTTTCGCTATGTTACCGACATCTTCCCAGTCAGGCACCCCGTTGCCGTTTGCATCGCGTTCAAGACTCCACTGTGCATTACCGTATGCATCAGTCAGAACGAAGTCGATTGCGAGGCCGAAGTTATGATAGGACTGTCCGCTCTGTGCATTCGTCACTATCGGCCCGGGTGATGTGCGGCCCTGTTCATAAATTGCGTCCTGGCTGTCAAAAGAGCGGTAGCCGTCAGTATATCTGATGAGGATGCCCTGGCTGGCAGCCATCTGTTTGACCAGTTCCGCTTTTTCTTTCACATCCGGATGCAGACCGTAATATACGGACTCGGACGTTTCATTTGCTTCTGCCTTATTGCCATATGTAAGTGCCACGGCAAATAAAAGCGATAAACCAAGCATAATGCCTGAAAATCTCTTGAATGAATGTTTCAAAAATTATGTCCCCTTTCACAAATTTGTTACATTCCAACCCTAACATAGGGAGCTTTTAATATTGGCAATATTAAAAGGATGAAACTGAATTGTAATTTCGGTGTAATCTTTTAGTTAAATATAGTGAATATATGTAATATTCTGCTAACTGAAATATGCTATAATATCGACTAGAGATTTAATAAGAGAGGACGTTTATTTTGGCTGAGAATATCATAAAAAGAGGCACGGCAAATTACTGGTACGGCATACATTCCGTAAAGGGGCAGCTGTTTTTGACTGCCACCCGCCTGATCCACCAGCCGCGCATGATGCAGGTGATACGGAATGAAACGGTCATTATGCTGGAAGATGTGAAATCAGTGGAGATTGTTAACAATATGCTTGGTAAAATACCGATTCCGAACGGCCTGAAAGTGACAACATACGATGATGAAGTGTTCCAGTTCGTCGTCAACCGCCGTAAAAACTGGCTGAAACACATTGAAAATGCCATGGCTGCGCCGCCGGAGGAGACGGTGGGCAGATAACTAAGAATTTAAAATGGTTATGATAAAATTAAAGTGATGAGATTACTTTAGGAGGAATGACTGTGAATTTAAATAATTGGTTTGAGCGCGGCATCACTTTCGGTGAGTACGAAAAAGGTCTGACAGACCATGAAGAGGACTATAATAAGATCTACGATAAATTTACACTTCCGGACGATGCGGAATTTTTAAAACAGGTGAAAACCAGCAATCTGAGAGCACTTATTATTGCAGAACCATGGTGCGGACACTGCATGTTGAACCTGCCGATATTCAAAAATCTTGCTGAACAGACGGATACGGATACACGAGTCTGTCTGAGAGATACACATCCGGAGCTGATGGATGCATATGAAACAGACGGCAAACGTGTCATTCCGATCTTCGTATTCATTGATGAAGCGGGTGATGAAGTCGCGAAATGGGGCCCGAGAGCGCCGGAAACGACGGAAATTCAAAAAGAAGTACTGAAAGACATGCCTGAAAAAGGTGCACCGGATTACGATGAAATGTTCAAGGTGAAAGTGAAAGAACTTTCGGCGGCATTTGCAGGCAGCGAACAACTGTGGCAGGCCATTTACCAGGATATGAAGAAAACAATCAAGACCGCTCTGTAAAATAAAAGTCATCCCTCCACTTTAATAGTGGATGCGGGTGACTTTTGGTTTGGGGGTGGTTGCTGAAGCTGTCGGTCCTGATCACCTACAGTGATTTCTGGTGCTGAGTGAGCAGGGTGGGCTTTATTTTTAAAAGAGTTGAGAGAGTGCTGCTGTGTAGATAGGTGCTAAATACTTTCTAACTAAACGGAACCAGTGGCTAAATGTGCAGATAGCCGGAAAAT
>DEQG01000052.1:2826-10541 GCA_002360325.1 Salinicoccus sp. UBA3372
TACCGCTATCTGCACACCAGCGCCATTTAAATGTGAAGATAGAACAAAAATCTTCGCCATCTAAACGGCAATCGTGCTTTCATGTTTAGTTACAGCATTTTTCTTGCCAATCTAAACGCGATGATCACTCATACTTCATATCGGACCCGTAAACATCGAGGTTATGGAAGTCAACAGACTCTGTCTTCACATAAAATACGGCCGGGTTCGCAACTTCTGTACAGACGACATCTTCTGCATCTGCTTCACCTGCAGCAACTGGTGTCAGTTCGAACATGAATTTCAGCAGCCCGTCATCATCTTCGATGGACACGAGGCTGAAGCCGCAGCCGTTTTCTGTAATCGATACTTCAAACAGAAGCTCTTCTTCAAAATCAATATCGTCTGCATCGATGTCGACGCCGCTTGCTTCAAGGGATGTTCTCAGCATGTCTTCGTCATGGATGAGTTCGGCGCCGTTTTGAAATCCTTCAGCGGCAACGGTCTGGGACCGGTCGAGCACTTCGAATTCGACGTCGGTCTCCGGTTCGGAATCATCTCCGGAGCAGCTGGCCAGAAACATGAGCATCAAGCCCGATAAACTGTTAAATAAGAATTTTTTATTCATAAAAAGGCACCTACTGTTCTGATTTTGTGAGCCCCAGGTACTGGAGCCTCTCGTTAAATAGTTTCGGATAGGATAAGTATCCGACCATGACGGAGGCCATTGCGGCTGTCGTCAATATGAGGAACAGAATCAATAACTGGTACATGACCGCTTCAAATGGGTCTGCGCCGCCGATGATCAGTCCGCTCATCATGCCGGGCAGCTGGACGAGTCCCATCGTTTTCTGAGCTTCGATCGTCGGTATCATGCTCGTTCTGATCGATGACTTCAGGCTTCTGGAAACCGCATCTTTCGGTTCGCCGCCGAGTGACAGGATCAGTTCGACGACTTCTTCGCTGTGGTTCAGCTCATCCTTGAATTTGTTCAGGAAGAGGAGCGACAGAACCATACAGTTGCCGACGACCATGCCGCTGATCGGGATGATCTGCTCAGGTTCTGCGGGGATGATGCTGAAGCCGAGGAGTATGCCCATGGTCACCGCTTCAACGACGACGAGTGTAAATATGATGATCAGCGTAATGCCGGGGATGCCGGAACCTTTTTTAACGACATTCTGACTCGCTGCACCAATCATTAAGAGTATCATCAAAATGATGAATATCGCGGAATCACTTTCAAAGACGAATGTCAGTATGTACCCGATGATCAGCAGCTGGATGATTGACCGTACCGTTGCGATGATGATGTCCTTTTCAAGTCCGAGTTTCAAATATAATGCGAGACCGAATGGTATGGCGACAAATATCAGTGATAAGGCAAGCTGTGTAAATGACATTATTTCTCCCCCTTAACAAACGCCTGTATTTCCGGGTTCTCCGATTTCTCAATAAACTCCGCGGGGCCCTGCTCGAGCAGTTCTCCTGCTCTCAGGAACCACATGTCATGGCTCACTCTTTTTGCCTGCTCGAGGTCATGAGTGACCCAGATGATGGTGATGTCCATTTCGGACTGCATGTGCTGAACAAGCCTTTCGATTTCCCGGACGAGCACGTAGTCCAGGCTGGATGTGATTTCATCGAGCAATAAAACTTCAGGTTCATGGACGCATGTTCTCGCAAGGGAGACACGACTCCGCTCTCCGCCTGATATATCCCTGACCTGGCGGTCGAGAAATGATTCGTCCAGATCCACAAGGCTGAGCAGTTCCGCTGCACGTCCCCGTTCGAGCGTCTCACCGTGAACGTCCGAAGGCAGGTTCAAATTGTCATAAACAGTGCCGTCGATCATCGGTGAACTTTGAAAAGCCATGCTGATGCTCTTTCTGAGCCGGGTGATATCATAGTCGAAAATATTCTTTCCTCTGTATAAAATCTCGCCGGTATCTGCAGATAGGAGGCCGTTTATCATCTTCAGGCATGTCGTTTTTCCAGCGCCGCTCGGGCCGACGAATGTGGTGATTTTGCTTTTTCTGAGCGTGCCGGATATATTATGAAGAATGTCATCATGGCTGACATTCTTAAATTCTAAAATGTCCATTATAAGTTTCCTCCTATGAATATATGGTAAAATAATAGTAAGGTGATTTAATGATATATATCGGTTTGACAGGCTGGGGAGACCACGAGGATCTTTACACCCACCTGACTAATAAAAAAGATAAATTAATTACATATTCAAGTGTTTTTCCAATAGTTGAACTGGATGCCACATACTACGCAATACAGAGGATATCTACGATAGACAAGTGGTGCAAAGAAACACCGGAAGATTTTAAGTTCATCGTCAAGGCGCACCGGTATATGACCGGCCACAGTGACTACAGGACGGATTACACATCAATCAAAGAAGTTTTTAAAGCATTCAAAGATATGTTACACCCAATGGCAGAACAAAACAAACTTGGTTTCGTATTATTACAGTTTCCACCATGGTTTGACTGCACGAGTGAGAATATACGCTACGTAAAATTTGCAAAGTCGATGCTTGAACCTTACAAAGTGTCTGTGGAATTCAGAAATCAGACATGGTTCAACAATGAATATAAGGAAGAGACGCTGTCATTTCTCTACAACAATGATGTCATCCACAGCATCTGTGACGAACCGCAGGCGGGCATCGGGAGCATACCTTTTGTCAACCGTGTGACGGACAGCACAGCTTTCATAAGGCTGCACGGCCGGAACGTCCATGGCTGGACGCAGAAGGATCTTACGTCGGAAGAATGGCGGAATGTGCGCTATCTTTATGACTACAGCCGGGAAGAGCTCGAATGGCTGAAGCGGCAGGTGGAAATACTCAAACATAAGACCAAAGATATTTTTATTGTTTTTAATAATAACTCTGGAAGACATGCGGCAGGCAATGCACAGAATTTTATTGAGATGATGGACATCACATACACGGGTCTGTCACCAAAACAAATGAAATTATTTTAAGGGGTAGTGCATATGGAGTATCTGATATTGGTATTGATCGGCCTATTTGCAGCTGCTGTTGGTTCACTTGTCGGTATCGGCGGAGGCGTCATCATAGTCCCGCTGCTGGTTTTTTTCGGTATAGATAACGACATAATTTCAAATGTCACACCACAGTCCGCCGTCGGTACGTCGAGCGTCGTACTGATATTCATCGGGCTGACTGCGATGATGTCCTACGGGCGCAGCAACCAGCTCGACCGGAAGAACGGCATGCTTTTCCTGTTCGGCATCATCCCGGGAGCGCTCGCCGGCTCATACTTAAGCGATGTGTTCACGACGGAAAGTTTCAAGCTGTACTTCGGCTTATTCCTTATATTTTTAAGTGTTCTTTTAATTATTAGAGACAGGATCAGGCCGATCAATATTTTCCAGGATGAACGCTATGTCAGGCCGCACGTGGATCATATGGGTAACGTGTACCATTACGGGTTTCCGCCGTATATCGCTGTCATCGCAAGCTTCATCGCCGGCCTGACAGCCGGGCTGTTCGGCATAGGGGGCGGCGCGATAATGACGCCGATGATGCTGATGCTGTTCCGTATGCCGGCATCAATCGCCATCGGAACGAGCATGCTGATCGTCTTTTTCGGGGCGCTGTCCTCGGCAACCGGCCACCTGCTGCAGAATAACGTGAATTTCCTGCATGCGGCAATTTTGGTGCCTTCGGCCTTTGTCGGTGCTAAAATAGGTGTGTACCTCAATCAGAAATTCAATTCCGACACAGTGATCATCGCACTCAGGACGGTACTTTTACTGCTCGGTTTATACATGATTATTGAATCTTTTCTATAGGAGAGTGACAGCATGGAAATCAAACTCTTTCATACGAACGATATCCACAGTCATCTATATAACTATTTAAAAATAAAGAACTACTTGACGCACCAGAAAAAAAGATATCGTGAGAGGATGGTCTATGCAGACCTTGGTGACCATGTGGACCGCTCCCATCCATATACAGAGGCGACACTCGGGAAAGGCAATGTGGATCTGCTGAACCAGGCAGGGTGTGATGTCGCAACACTCGGCAACAATGAAGGTATCACACTGGAGATCAATGATTTGAAATCATTGTATGATGATGCGGATTTCGATGTCGTCTGTGCAAATCTTCTTGAAGGCGGCAAAAAGGAACCGTACTTCAAGCCGTATGTCATAAAAGAAATCAACGGCATCAAATTTGGATTCATCGGCATTACGGTGGAGTTCACCCCGTTTTATAAAGCGCTTGGCTGGAATGTGTCCGATGCGTTCGAATGGGTGGAAAGATGTGCCGATCAGCTGTCGGGACAGGTGGACTGTCTTGTTTTGATGAGCCATCTCGGCAAATACGACGACGAGACACTGGCAAACCGCTTTCCGGAAATAGATGTCATACTCGGCGCTCATACACACCATCATTTTGAAAACGGGGATGTTGTCGGTCCCGTGCTGATCGGGGCGGCCGGGCGTTTCGGCGATTATCTCGGCGAAATCACTTTGACGTTTGAGGGCAAGACGCTCGTGGATAAATCGGCGCGTCTGATCGACACGGACATGCTTTCACACGTCGATGACCCTTATTATGAACATGGCCGGGACTTGATGAGAGAGAATATCATCAAATGGAACACAGCACCGGTACCGAGGCATCTTTACCATACGAGCCGCTTCATCAGCCGTCTGGCATATATGATCCGGGATTTTGCGGATGCCGATGCAAGCATCGTCCATACCGGGCTGATAGCGAAAGGTTTTGAAGGCGGAACACTATCCGAATATGAACTGCATAAAGTGCTGCCGCATCCGATCAACGTAGTGAAGATCAAGCTGTCGGGCAGAGAGCTGAAGGAGATTTTCAATCAGGCGATGCGCCATGAATTCCGTGACGACGTCGTACGCGGGATGGGTTTCCGGGGCGATATATTCGGGACATTCGTCACAGATAATATCGGCTATATACAATCGAAAAGAGAGTATTATATCGGTGAGGAACCGATAAGTGAACATCGGACCTATACACTCGGCACACTCGATATGTACACTTTCGGCAGAATTTTCCCGCAGTTCAAATCAGCGAAGAAGATATATATGATGCCGGAATTTCTAAGGGACATCGTAAAATTGTACAATAAGGATTTATAGTTGCTGAAATCTGCAGTTATGCTATAATGTGAATGTTAATTGAATAGAAAAAGTAGAGGTTGCGATTATTATCAGTACAGATGACGAGCAGGCATGCGTCCGAGCCATCTGGAAAGGAATGATCGCCGAAGGATATTTTCGGCGGAAGATATCCTGGGACCGGATTGAATAGATCCGGTACTGTCATTATGATGATGCGCTACACGAATATATATTTTGTCACGTGGCTAATCATAATGTCGCGTGACTTTTTTAATTTTATAGGAGGAAATACATATGGAAAGTTTTTTATCATGGGAATATATGCCGCTCATACCGCCGCTTTTGACCCTCGTTCTCGTCGTTCTGACTCGTAAAGTCGGCATCAGTCTGGGTGCGGGAATCATCACATCCGCTTTTGTCGTGGCAGGCGGCAGCATCACAGGATCGCTCGGTCTGCTGTGGGAAGCGTTCATCGGCATCTTCATTGCTGACGGCAGCATCAACACATGGGAGGCGTTCATCCTGATCTTCCTGTCGATGCTCGGCATTATGACAGCATTCATGAACATGTCCGGCGGTGCGAAAGCATTCACCAGCTGGGCGCTCGGAAAGTTCAGGACAAGAAGAAGCGCAGGACTTGCTACAGGATTTTTAGGCATCATCATTTTCATAGACGACTATTTCAGTGCACTCATTACCGGTCAGGTCGCAAGGCCGCTGACGGATAAATATAATATTTCCCGGGCAAAGCTCGCATATTATGTGGATACGACCGCTTCACCTGTATCGGTCATTGCTCCGATATCAAGCTGGGGTGCCGGGGTAATGGGGCTTGTGGCGCCTTTGCTGCTTGCAGCCGGTTTGACATCCATTTCACCGTTCCAGGCATTTCTGTATTTGATACCGATGAACTTTTACGTTATTACGGCTTTAATCATGATGTTCATCGTCATCCTGACCCGCTTTGATATCGGTCCGATGCGCGAACAGGAAAGAAGAGCCATCGTAGACGGCGTTGTCGTCGATCAGCTGAGGGAAGTACCAGGCGATTCGGATGAGGATCTGCCTTCAATAAACAACAGTTCGGCAAAAGCACTGCTTGTACCGATGATCGGACTTGCAGTCACTGTCATCATCATGATGTTCATCACGGGCGGACTTGAAGCAGGATCATGGGACCTTTATTCCGTACTTGAGAACACACTTGTAACGCACAGCCTGATTGCAGGCGGCATCGTCGGTCTTGTACTGAGTCTTTTCTATTATTTCAGATATACAAAAACGAATGACGATTTCGGATCTGAAAAAATCTGGCTTGGTGTAAAGAGCGGATTTAAAGCGATGTTCCCGGCAATGCTCGTTCTGACACTTGCATGGATAATCGGTAACTTGATCAGCCAGCTCGGCACGGGCGACGTACTCGGTGCGATGGTTGAAAATTCCAATCTTCCGGTGAGCTTACTGCTTGGCGTCGTGTTTGTCGTTGCATGTATCATGGCGCTTGCGACAGGTACAAGCTGGGGTTCATTCGGTATTCTGATTCCGGTGACCGGTGAAATCATGATTTCACTCGGCGAAACCGACCTGCTGCTGCCGGCTATTGCCGCAGTGCTTGCCGGTGCCGTGTTCGGAGACCACTGTTCACCGATTTCAGACTCGACGATCCTGTCATCGACAGGAGCGGGGAGCAACCATATCACACACGTCATGACCCAGCTGCCTTACGCAGTGCTTTCAGCAACAATCGCACTGGTGGGCTATATCGTACTTGGTTTCACATCCAGCGTCTGGCTGTCGCTCCTTGCGATATTCGTATTGCTCGCAGTTGTCGTTTTCATATCAAAAGCGGTTTATACACCAATTGAAAAAACGGTACAATGATAAATGAACCCCTTCAGCTGAAGGGGTTTTTATTTTATAGAAATACTCAGCAGCCCCAATTTATGATAGTATGAAATAAACACAGATGTGCGATGAATTATTGAGAGGTGAGCATTGACCATGATTACGATTGATCATATGAATTTTGAACTGATGGAAAATTATCGGGATGCTTTTGATGAAGAGCAGTTCATGGGCAAATACAGCGAGGTTTTAAACAAATATGATTATATCGTCGGTGATATCGGTTATGAAAAATTAAGACTCGCCGGTTTCTTCAGAGATAACAAGAAAAAGGTCGAGCGCGACAAAAAGTACAGTGCCATTGAAGACTACCTTAACGAATACTGCAACTTCGGCTGTGCATACTTCGTGCTGCGTAAAGTGACCAAGGCAGAGTTAAAAGAAAAAGAGCTTGTCGCTGATGATCGGGAAGAAGGGCACGTTGAAAAAGAAGTTGCTGATGCGGGGAAAGCGCCGGAAACGACGCCTGAACAGAGGAAGGGCGCTGCCGGTGAACCGGAGAGAGCAGGAGGGGACCGTGACAAAGAAGTCAAGGATAGAAACAAACCGGAAACTGACGGGAAGAAAAAGAGTGAAGCCCTTTCGGGAGAGAAGAAGAGGAAATCGGATAAGACCCGTGAGAAAGATACCCGGCATAAACAGGAAAAAGATGAGAATCATAACGAAACTAAAAATAAAAC
>DEQG01000052.1:10567-10751 GCA_002360325.1 Salinicoccus sp. UBA3372
AAAATAAAACCTTCGCCTCCTTCCAGCGGGGCAGATAGAGATTATAAGCGAGAAGAGAGCCCTGGGAGGCTCTCTTTTTCGTTTGCATAATAATATTTTCTGATGCCTGCTCACTTGACTTGAAATTTGATGCTGAGTGAGCAGGCTCTCTGGAAACACCTTCGTGCAGTTGTCGCAATTTACT
>DEQG01000108.1:0-1172 GCA_002360325.1 Salinicoccus sp. UBA3372
TTTGTCCCACCCATCTAATTTGTATAAGGATATCATACCATTTTAGAAACAAATTTTTAATAGCATCATACAGAATCATATTGGAGGATATTTTAAATGAGAAAATGTATCAAGGGAATTTTAACAACAATCGGTGTTGCGGGAGGCATTGTCGGAGGATTGTGGATCGGTACGAAACTCACATCCGAAACAAAGGTGCAGCACATCAAACCCTACTTTAAAAGACGCTCGCCCTATATTTTCGCACACCGCGGAGGCATGGCACTGGCGCCCGAACATACTAAACTGGCATTTGATAAATCCAGCGAATTCAATGTGGAAGGCTTTGAAATCGACATCCGTCTGACGAAAGACGAAGAGATCGTCGTCATGCATGATGCATATGTGGACCGCACATCAAACGGTGCGGGCCGTGTCAGCAACATGACACTTGCAGAACTTAAGGAACTCGACTTCGGCCATCACTTCAGAGATATCGAAGGAAACACACCGTTCAGAGGCCATGAAGACGCAAAAATCCTTACTTTGAAAGAGCTGCTTGAAAACTATCCGGACAAACTGGTCAATATCGATATTAAAGATAAGTCCGAAACATACGAAGGCAGCCTGATGCCGACTGTGCTCTACCGCCTCATCAAGGAACTCGGTGCAGAAGACCGAGTCCTCGTTACGAGCTTCCACGACGCACAGATCAACAGATTCAGACTGTACTCCCGAGACGAAATCGCGCTCGGTGCCGGTGAAGAACAGGTGACGAAAGCCTACTTCAGCTTCAAGACAGGATTCAAACACCTTTACCAGCCGAATGCAGACACATTCCAGATTCCGGTAAACATCAAAGGCTGCCCGCTCGATAATGAGAAATTCATCGCATTCCTGCAGAACATGAACGTAGCCGTCGGCTACTGGGTCATCAACGACATGGACAAGATGGACGAGCTCATTCAAAAAGGTGCCCATACCATCGTTACAGACTTTCCTGATATCAGCTACCACCTGATGAAACAGAGATACTAGATAAGATGGGAATTATTCAGCCCGGCTCAAGTTGAGCCGGGTATTTTTGTGTGCGTCCGTTTGCTTCCTGCTCATTTGGGAGAGTTAAAAATGCAACATCTAAACAGGAAACGGTCTGAAACGTGTAGACAGCAGCTATATCTGCCCTATCTGCA
>DEQG01000108.1:1288-3381 GCA_002360325.1 Salinicoccus sp. UBA3372
AGCATCTGCACAGCAGCGGCAATTAAATGTGCAGTCTGCCGGAAAAACCACTCCATCTGCACGGCTGGTCCTACTGTCAATATGGTTCCGCCTTCGCCCGTACCTGTCACCGCCAGCCGCCTCAATCACCATCCCCTGCCATACTCCCGCCAAACATCAGGACGCCCTCGACCATCACTAAAGGATGATCAAGGGCGTCCGGTTTTTATTATAAAGTTTATACTGCGCAGGAACAGCCGCCGCCTGTGGAGCAGCCTCCGGCTGAATCTTTTGTGAAGAATGGATTGTCGCTGACGATGTTGACGTGATCGCTGACATCCTCGCTCATATGGAACAGCACTTCGTCGAGGAGTGCCTGGAGCTGATATTCAGCGCGTCTGAATTCCATGACAATCGGATGTAAATCTAATTTTTTCTTATATTGATTGACTTCTCGTCTCTTTGTTGTGAAATCAGGATGGTATTTGCCGAATCGGCTGACTTCTTCAAAGTCTTCCTTCATCCTATTGAATGTGGAAATGATTTCGAGAACTTCCGGATCATTATTTATAAGATGATTATATTTACAGTATTGTTTAAATTCTTCAGTATGTGTAATCATATGATTCAGCTTGTCGAGCTGGTCCAGCAGTGTCAATTCTTGTAATGCTGTCATAAAAACACCTCTCGTTTTATAGTAACAAACTTCAGAATTCTTTGCGAGAGTGAAATTCTATTTGCAACTATTAAGTTTATAGATTAAAATTGAATTAATGTTATTAATGCTAGGGAGGAAATTTCATGATTTTCGAAAACTCTGGTCTTGAGAAAGTAGTTGTACCTCAAGATGTCTTACAAGATGTTATGAATAAAAACGGATGGGTTCTGGGTGGTTCCTGGGATTACGAGCGTATGACTTTTGATTTCAAGTACGAGATACCTGAAGGTATCTATTACCTGCGCCTGCCGGGCTACGCTGTAGACGGAGATGTGGGTGCAAACAACGCAACACTCCAGCTGATGGATCCATACATGGGTAAACACTATTTCCCAACAGGTATCGAATACGGCAGTGACGAGCATTTCCCTGAAAGAATTGTCGAACATGCTGTAAACAACATCCGTAAAGTGACTAAAGATCTAAAAGTGTTGACTTAATACTTATATTCAATAAAAGACGGCCGTAAACCTCCTTTCCAGGTTCACGGCCGTCTTTTTTGTCCTGCCTTAAAATAAAACAGCACCAGAGCCCTTAATCCAGCCCTGGCGCTCTATTCTTTTCAAAATCCTATAATCCCCGTCTTAATGGAAAATTGCGTCATACAGCCCTGCTGTCGAGCCGCCTGGATAGATGATATAAAGTAAAGTATAAACCATGATGCCCGTGATGGCCGTCAGAAACCAGATGGTTGCTGCGACCGGTCCCACTTTACGGTGTATCCCGAGCTTCCTTTTAGATCCTGTAAACAGCTGATATGCACCGAGCACCCCGCCTGTTGTGGAGAGGATGATGTGGCTGATTAAAAACGTTACATAGAAAGGCACCAGATTATCCGGCCCGCCGAATTGGGTGCTTCCTATAAATACTGTTTTCGAAACATAGCCTATAAAGAATATCAGTGCAGCAAGCGCTGCGAGCTTCATCCATTTTTCATGCAGGTCAATCTGTTTATTGCGTATATGTTTTAAACCGATTGCCATGAATATTGCACTCAGGATGATAAAAAATGTATTGATTGTCGGCAGTATAAATTCCATATAGTTATGTCTTCTCCTTATTATCTGAACTGGTTCTGAAACTCTTTTCTGATTCTCGCCTCTTCAAGTGAACGGCGTGTCACTTCTTCTTCGTCACGTCTCTCTTCTTTATACCAACGGAAGAATATGAACCCGAGCATGAAACCGAAGAACACTTCCTGCATCACCTTCATGATGATTCCGGCCGCCTGCTGATCGTGGATCGGATCTGAATTCGTAAAGTATTCAGGTCCGGAAATCATGCCTTGTCCGACAAGGCTGTCCAGTGTTCCTGCCGGCACACACAGTTCCATTGCCGACAGCCATGCATCCCCGTCTGTATACGTAGTGAACATCGGTTCTGAAGCAAATATGAT
>DEQG01000108.1:3452-6352 GCA_002360325.1 Salinicoccus sp. UBA3372
CGCCCATGTGGTTCTCTTTCGGTTCGACTTTGTTGAAAATCGGATAGAACATCACGAGTGACAGGACGAATAAAAGAATGATGACAGCGTTATGTGCGACTGCACTCATCTTTAAGCTGTCCATTACGACAGGCAGATGATATACCGAAAATGTACCATTGAAAAGAATCAATGCAACCAGCGGTTTTTTCGCTATCGCGAAGATCTGCTTGATTACCGGGAGACCAACCAGGTATTTCTGTAGGTATTCAGGCAGAGCAGCGTAAAATAACGGTGCCGTCAGCAGAAATCCAAATGCCATCTGAAGCATATGGAAACTGAACAATATGTGGCTCAGCAGGTCAACCGGAGAGCCGTATAAAATATAAATTAAAACCATATTAGTTATGAATATAGCAGATTCTTTGTTCGTAATCGGACGTCCGCCTTCAAATTCCCTGTACCATCTCTTGGTCACTAAAAAATAAACGACAGTGACCATGGCAATGAAAATAAAAAAGAAAGGGCTCCAATTAGCCATGAATCCAAATATAGATATGGACGATAGATTCTCCATTAAAAATCACCCTTTTTTATCACTTATCATCATTATAAGTTTTTTTGTCATTTTAAACAATATATCCAGGGTGCTTTACATGACAATATAATGACAAAAGACCAACACGTGATGTGTTGGTCTTCAATGACTATTCGATTGGTGCTCCGATCCAGACGATATAAATGAAGCAGACAACGAATGCTATTGCGAAATAGATTCCAGTCATTATGAACAGTTTGGCAAAGTCGTGTCCGTTATCTTTCATATGCATGAAATAGAAGAACTGCAGGATGACCTGGATGAATGCAAAACCGAGTACAATCGGAATCGTAAACTGTGCAGGCACATCTGACGCCGCCAGGCCGAATGCCATGAATGTCAGGAATATCATCAGTCCAAATGATACAAGCTGATGGCGCATTTCTTTAGTACGCTTAGTTCTCAAGTACTCAAGCTGCGTTTTTGTCATAACTTCTTGATTCATTTCTGCCATCTTATAACACTCCTAACAGGTAAACGATAGTAAAGATGAATACCCATACAACGTCTATAAAGTGCCAGTACAATGCAAAGGTATTTACTTTTGCTGCTGTGTAGACAGACATACCGCGATTTGCGTTACGTAAAATGAGCAGTGTCACCCAGATAAGGCCGACAATTACGTGGAAACCGTGTGTACCGATCAGGAAGTAGAATGCACTTCCGAAGGCGCTTGAACGGAATGAGTGTCCAATTCCGACGTATTCCACAAACTCATATATCTCAAGTGCAAGGAACCCTGCACCAAGAAGTGCTGTAATACCGAGCCACAACTGCATCTTCTGGAAGTTGTTGTTTCTCATGTGGTAAATCGCGTAAACACTTGTCAGGGACGATGTCAAAAGGAACATCGTCATGACAAATGCCAGTGGCAACTGGAACAGCTCCCCTGCGACTAGATGATCTTCGCTAGGTACTGAGTCTTTCAGTGCCAGATATGTCGCAAAAAGCGATGCGAATAAAACAGTCTCACCAGCAAGGAATATCCAAAAACCTACAAACTTGTTCTTACCTTCTGCCGTAGCAGTTTCGGGATGGACCGGCCATCTTTCGCTAGGCACATTGTATTCCATGTTAGCCATTATTTCGCACCCCTTTCTAATTCTTCAAGATCTTTTTCAATTTCTTCTTTAGTTACATAATAACCAAGGTCGTCTTTCCATGAACGTACACCCATGGATACGAACGTGATGCCGAGCCCGATTACAAGCACGGGCAGTGCCCAAGGTTTTACAGCCAAATCAGATACTGCATCGATCGCCCAATCTTTGCCGTCTGCAAAGTGCAGTGCACCGAATGATGCAATGAAGAGTCCGAGTGACATGATCAGCGGGATGATCGAGTTATTAGGCATATGGAAGTCCTGAATGGATTCTGCAGGCATCATCCTGCCGTCGCCCTGCTTCTTCTCGATCCAGTAAGCATCCAGTCCGCGAACCAGTGGTACTTGTGCAAAGTTGTAGTAAGGAACCGGTAATGGCAGTGACCATTCAAGCGTACGTCCGTCACCCCAAGGGTCCGTTCCGACTCTTTCATTTTTAACGAGAGTAATTACAATGTTGATCAGTAATATGATGACTGCGGCGGCCATGAAGAAGGCCCCGACTGTCGATACCATGTTGGCTGTGTTGTAACCCTGTCCGTCAAGGAATGTGAACACACGTCTCGGCATGCCCCACAGACCCAGGAAGTGCTGGATCAGGAATGTCAGGTGGAAACCGAACACGAACAGCACAAATGATATTTTACCAAGGAATTCATTCAGCATCGTATTGAACATGATCGGCCAGTAGTAGTGCAGTCCTGCAAGGAGACCGAATACTACACCACCAACGATAACGTAGTGGAAGTGTGCCACGATGAAGTATGAGTCATGGTACTGATAGTCAGCCGGTGCAGCTGCCTGCATGATACCTGTTACCCCACCCATAACGAATGACGGGATAAATGCGACTGCGTAAAGCATCGGCGTTGTGAACTCTATGCTGCCGCCCCATATGGTGGCGATCCAGTTGAAGATTTTAATACCTGTCGGTACTGCGATTGCCATTGTCGCTACTGCAAAAATAGCGTTTGCCGTTGGTCCAAGACCAACTGTAAACATGTGGTGCGCCCAAACCATGAATCCGAAGAAACCGATAAGGACTGTCGCGAATACCATCGCTGAGTAACCGAATAATCTCTTACGGGCAAATACTGCGAAAATCTCAGAGAATATACCGAACGCCGGAAGTATCAGTATGTACACTTCAGGGTGTCCGAAAATCCAGAATAAGTGTTCCCAGATTATTGTGTTACCGCCTGCTTCTACTATGAAGAAGTT
>DEQG01000108.1:6423-9024 GCA_002360325.1 Salinicoccus sp. UBA3372
GCGAATACGATAAGGATTGCCGCAACCAGTGTCGTCCATGTGAATAATGGCATTCTCATATAAGTCATACCAGGTGCTCTCATCGTAATGATCGTTGTTGCAAAGTTGATTCCTGTCATCAATGTACCTGCACCTGTGATCTGAAGACCAAGAGCGTAGAAGTTAACGCCGTGTCCAGGTGAGTCGATTGAAAGTGATGCGTAGCTCGTCCAGCCCGCATCCGGTGCTCCGCCCATGAACCATGAAAGATTAAGGAAGATACCACCAAGAATAAATAACCATACTGCAAGTGCGTTCAGGAATGGGAACGCTAAGTCACGCGCCCCGATCTGCAATGGAACCACTGCGTTCATAAATGCAAATAGTAACGGCATGGCTGCCAGGAATATCATTGTCGTACCATGCATGGTGATCATTTCGTTAAATAATCCTGCTGATAGGAAGTCGTTGTTTGGAACCGCAAGTTGTAAACGGATCAACATCGCTTCTAAACCACCAAGTGCGAAGAAAAATCCGCCGGCGATCAAATACAGAATCGCGATCTTTTTATGGTCGACCGTCGTCAAGTATTCCCAGATTACAGAACCAACACCTTTTTTCTGTGTACTTGTTTGTGCCATGTGTTAGTTCCCCTCCTCTTCATCATTTTCAGAAGACTCTTCTTCGTCTTCTGAACCTTCATCGTCTGAAGTGTTTGCCTGTCTGGATTCTTCCAGTGCTTCAACGTCTCCGGATCCTTCTTCAACAGACAACTCCATCAAGTAAGCTGAAACTGCTTCGATTTCTTCATCACTCAAATCATAAGCACCAGTCATTTTATTTCCAGGTTTAAGTGATTCAGGGTCTCTGATCCACTCCTGTAAGTTTTCTTCGTTGTGCTCAAGGTAACCTGCAATCAGTTCACGGTCTGCAAAGTTCGTCAGGTTAGGACCCATTGCGCCTGAGCCTGTCGGAGTCGTTGCGTGACAGCCCATACATGAGTCAGCAAAAATTTCCTCTCCAGCCTGTGCATCTTCAGAAGATGCCTGTACCGGCTCTTCAACAGCCTGCATGTCCGCCAACCACTGATCGTACTCTTCAGCAGGCAGTGCCTGAACTTTAAAGTCCATCAGTGCGTGTGAAGGTCCGCAGAGCTCAGCACACTTACCGTAGAATAAACGGTCGCTTTCCTGTGCACTGTCTTCATCAAAGACTAAGTAGAAACTGTTGATACCGTCAATGTTTGTATCCATCTTACCGCCCGCTGCCGGCACCCAGAATGAGTGCTTGACGTCTACACCCATAAGGTTGAAGTAGACTTTCTCATCAGTCGGTACTACCATTTCCTGTGAAGTGACTACTTGTTCTGTAGGATATTCAAACTCCCACCAGTACTGGTAAGCACGAACGTTGATGACGTTCTCTTCAGAGTTGACTTCGCCGTTGTCAGTCACACTCGCACTTGTATCCGCCTGTTTAAATACCAGATACACTGTAGGGACTGTCAAAATAATAAGTAAAATGATTGGGATTGAAGTCCAGATGATTTCCAAAGTGTGGTTTGTCGCCACGTCCCTCGGCACGAAATCTTCACCCTTCTTACTACGGCGGTTTTTAGCTACTGCAATAGTAAATAATACCGTAACCACTACTACAACCAAAAGCATAATAATAATTGAAAGTATCATTAAGTTAAACTGCTCCTGACCGACTTCACCAGCTGGTCTCAAAGCACTCAAATGATTCTTACCACAACCAGATAAAAAGACCATTAGGACAGTGATTAAACCTGTCCATTTAGCTTTCATCCAATGATTCTTCATGTTTTAACCCCTCTTTCATCCAATAACTTTATATATTCACGAGTAAGCCGGCAATTACAATCATTACAAAAAATATAACGATGTAATTTAGTGAGAAGACAAATACCCGACCGGCATAGCGGTTATAGTCTTCAATTGGTTTGAATCGGTTCAATGATATGTACAGCCAGGCCAAATTCAGAGCGGTGGCGAGCAGCACAAACCATAAGCCAAGTTCTACCATTAAAACAGGTGTGAACAAAAGAAGTGTTACCCAAAACACAATTGAGCGTTTAGTTCTTTCATTACCCTTTACAGATGGCAGCATTGGAATGGCAGCAAGCTTATATTCTTCGCTTCTTCTAATTGCTAATCCGTAAAAGTGCGGCATTTGCCAAATGAACATCACGATGAACATCGCCCATGCAATCATATGCAGTCCGGGATCAATGACTGCCCAGCCGATAAGCGGCGGCATCGCCCCGGGTACAGCCCCGATGATTGTATTGGAAACAAAATGGCGTTTCCCAAACATCGAATAAACGACTGTGTAGCCAAATGCTGCGACTAAGCCCAGCGTTCCGGCTGTTGGATTAACGGAGAATAACATAATCAGTCCAACACCCAGACAGCCGAAACCAATCAGCAGTATCTGCTTCCCTGTAAACGTACCATCAATACTTGGACGGTCCTTTTTTGATTCCATTATCCTGTCTATGTCTCTGTCATAAAAATTATTCAGCGCACAAACCCCGCCTATGACCAGTGCGGTCGCTGCTGTCATCAGCAGTAAAAGCGGTAAGTTCTGAAAAAATGACAA
>DEQG01000040.1:0-4619 GCA_002360325.1 Salinicoccus sp. UBA3372
ACTTCCGCAATTTAAGAAACTGGGACAGAATATTGATACAGAGGTCGTTGTTGTCGGTGCCGGTATCGTCGGCATCATGAATGCCTATCAGCTTGCATTGAAAGGTTATGATGTCACCCTTATTGAAGGTGACGAAATTTTAAGCGGCACCACCCAAAATACAACAGCAAGAATTACAGCTCAGCAGGGTCTGCTTTACGGCCAATTGTCCAAACAGATGGATGAAGAGAAAGCCCGCAGCTACTATGACTCCCAAATGAAGGCAATCGATGAGATCGAACGTCTCGTCGACAAACATGAAATAGACTGTGATTTCAAACGCCTGAACAGTGTTGTATACACCGTACATGAAGATTCCATCAAAGACCTGGAAAAAGAAGCAGAAGTCTATCAATCACTGGGCATTGACGGNNTATCTTTCAAAAGGAGAACTTAAACTCCCTTTTGAAACCACCTCAGAACTGGTGATGAAAAATCAGGCTGAATTTCACCCTCTTAAATTTCTGAAAGCTATTTTGGGTATTGCGACCGCCAGCGGCGTGAAAGTCTTTGAACATACACGTGCAAAATCGGTTGAGGATGATACCCTCTACACTACTGACGGAAACAGTATCAATTTTAACCATATGGTCATCGCCACCCATTTTCCGTTTCTTGATATGGAAGGATTTTATTTCAACAGTTTTAAAATTGGTTACGGATATGGTTTGGTCGTCACTTCCACTACCCCGCCGCCTGATGATGTTTCTCTCAGCGGCCACGACGGTGCAGGCCTGTCCATCAGAAATATAGTCAATCCGTCCAGGTCCGCATCTACTGTATTATTCGGCGGTCTCGGCCATATGTCATATGAAGATAAAGATATGAATAAACAGATTGAAACACTGAAACTGTATGCAGACCAGAAGACGATCAACGATGAAGTCCTTTATTCCTATCGTGCCCAGGATTTGATGACTGCTGATTCACTGCCTTTCATCGGGCAGTTCGACAAAAGTCATGACAACCGTTATGTTGCGACCGGATTCAATAAATTTGGAATGACCAACGGTGTCCTGTCATCAATGATCATCAGGGATCTAATTACAGGGGATGATAACGATTATACAGAACTTTTAGACCCTCACCGCAAAAAATCAACTTTCCAGCAGATGAAACAGCATATCACCAATCCGATTCATGTGGTTGAGTCAGAGGCAAAGCATATGACCGAATCCCACCCGGACTTGAAAACACTTGAAATCGACAGCGGACAGGGCACTGTTGCGAGTGACGGCATGACTAAAAAAGGCGTATACCGCGAAGATGATGATTACTATATTGTTTCAAACCGCTGTACACATATGGGCTGCAGTCTGGGATGGAACGGCAGCGACAAGACATGGGACTGCCCTTGCCACGGTTCCAGGTTCAACTATGACGGTAAAGTCATTGAAGGACCCGCAGTTGACGATTTGGACATGGAAATCAAACGATTTGAATAATGATCCGGAATTTCGAACAGATGCCGTTTACTCACATGTAAACGGCATTACTTATGAAAAGCGATGTACCCTACTCATCCTTCATATAGCAGATTTTAAAACCAATGCATTTTCTATCCCCGTTTATTCTGGTATAATATATATGTTATTTTACAGGCTGATATGAAGATATACAGCGATTGAGAGGATTGTATGAGTATGAAAGAAAATTTTTGGCAGGATTTGCCCCGCCCGTTTTTTGTCCTGGCACCAATGGAAGATGTGACGGATGTAGTATTCCGCCACGTCGTCGCTGAAGCTGCAGCACCTGATGCATACTTCACGGAGTTTACAAACTCTGACAGCTACTGCCACCCTGACGGAGTAGCAAGTGTACGCGGCCGGCTGACTTTTACAGAAGATGAGCAGCCGATTGTTGCACATATATGGGGAGATAATCCTGATCACTTCCGGGAAATGAGTTTCGGCATGGCGGAAGCCGGTTTCAAAGGGCTCGACATCAATATGGGCTGCCCTGTCCATAACGTTGCCGGAGACGGTAAAGGCTGTGGTCTGATCGGCCGACCTGAAGTCGCATCAGAACTGATCCAGGCAGCGAAAGCCGGCGGTCTGCCTGTCAGTGTCAAAACGAGACTCGGCCTGACAGACGTCGATGAATGGCATGACTGGCTGAGACATATACTCGAGCAGGATATCGTCAATCTGTCGATTCACCTCCGCACTAAAAAGGAGATGAGTAAGGCAGACGCCCACTGGGAACTCATTCCGGAAATCAAAAAACTCCGTGATGAAGTCGCTCCGGAAACACTCTTAACCATTAACGGTGATATCCCCGACCGTGAAAAAGGTCTTGAACTTGCTGAGAAATACGGCATCGATGGCGTCATGATAGGCCGCGGCATATTCCATAACCCATACGCATTTGAACATGAGCCGAAAGAACACAGCAGTGAAGAACTTCTGAACCTGCTGCGTATCCACCTTGACCTTTTCGATAAATACTCGGAAATCGAAAAGAGAAAGTACATTGCACTGCACCGCTTCTTCAAAATTTACGTTAAAGGATTCAGAGGCGCCGGAGAACTCAGAAATAATCTGATGAACACAAAGTCCACTGATGAAGCCCGCTCATTACTCGATGCCTTTGCCCTGCAGTACGAGAACGTAAAATGAAATCAAGGGAGCGAATAATATGATGTATGTTGCTTTGCTGCGCGGTATCAATATCGGCGGCAGAAACAAAATCGATATGAAAACTCTTAAACAATCCTTTGAAACAGCCGGCATGACTGACGTAGTCACCTATATCAATTCAGGCAACATCATTTTTACGAATAAAGACCTTAGCGCTGTCGAACTGGCAGAAACGCTTGAAGCAGTCATTCTTAAAGATTTCTACCTGGATATAAAAGTACTCCTCAGAAGCAAAACAGACATTGAACATGTCATGGACTTTCTTCCTGACAACTGGAGAAACGATAAGGAGATGAAAAGTGATGTCCTGTTCTTATGGGATGACATAGATGACGCAGCCATACTTGAAAACTTAAAAATCCGGAATGAAATCGATAACGTCATCTACAGACCCGGTGCCATTCTCTGGTCAGTCGATAAAACAGATGCATCCAAAAGCGGTATGTCAAAAATAGTCGGTACAAAACTTTATAAGAAAATGACGATAAGAAACGTCAACACTGTTCGAAAAATATACAATCTGATGCAGGAAGCACAATAATCCCCTTTCGGGGATTATTTATTTTGTTCATAATATTCGGCCATCGCCTGCTGCATAAATTCTGCAAGACCGTCTCCGAACTTATCGATGTTTCTCTCAAACCTTTCATCTTCGACATACATATCACCCAGACCTTTGAAAGCTTCCAAAGAATAATCTCCAATTTCATTCAGGAAAACAAACCACTTTTCAATCCCTGCCTGTGCTTCTTCACCGGCCGGATCGACATGCCGGATGTCTGCAAGTTCCGTATATATTTCATTAAACCTGCTTTCCACCACTTCAGTATCCATCTGTTTGAGTTTTCTATTGGATTTATCAACTGCGGCATCGCCCCATCGTTTCCTCGCTTCCTGTTCATACGGATTATTGCTGAAATCCATCCCTTTGAATTTATCTCTATCTGTCATTCCAATCTCTCCTTTCATTTCTTTAAGTGTTAAATCAATTGTATTGATCATTGTTGAAAGCCGGTCTTTTTCATCAAGCAGCATATTCCTCTGCATCAGAAGCGCTTCTTCCTGATCATAATCAGGGTCATCAATAATCTTTTTGATGTTTGACAGCTTAAACCCAAGCTTCCTGAAAAATAAAACCTGCTGTAATTTTGCTAAATCTTCACTTGTATATACTCTGTACTTATTACCTTCAGTTCTCTCCGGATGGATCAGACCGATTTTGTCATAGTGATGCAGTGTTCTCACACTGATTCCTACCAGATCTGCGACTTCTTTAGTTTTCATTTCATCCCCTCCCTGCTGTTTATAACTTAAACTATCACATTACGTCATGGTCAAGCACTTTATTGTTATATTTAATAGATATGTAAAAATTTCCGAACTATAATATAATAAATAGGATTAACTATACAAAAGGATGTTTATATGAGCAGCAAACAAAATTTCAATCTCAATCAGCTGAATACCCGCAGAAACAGAAGGATGATCAAAAAGCTCGGCTGGCCGGGTGTACTGCTTGTACTTGTGCTTGTTGTCATCACTTATTTCTTTTCCGGGGAAGATTCAGGTTCAACTGATGGTTCCGGTGAATATACACTCGGAGAATTTCATGAAGTGACCGTTGATCAGTTGATTGATGGAGATACTACAAGATTCAATTTCGAAGGCAACAGTGAGAGCTTCAGATATTTGATTATCGATACACCTGAAATCAATACGGATTCCGGGACGCCTGAACCTTATGCGTTTGAAGCAGCTGACAGAGTCGAAGAATTATTAACAGAAGCAGACACAATCGAAGTGGAATTCGATGTCGGCCCGACTACAGATGACTATGACAGGTATCTCGCCTATGTCTATGCTGACGGAGAAATGATCAATGAAGTGTTACTCCGTGAAGGGCTCGCAACAGTCCGCTACGCCAACCCTCCAAACACCAGT
>DEQG01000040.1:4712-9004 GCA_002360325.1 Salinicoccus sp. UBA3372
CTAAAGATATTTTCATATTTTTAGCGGGCTGTTTTCTTTTTTTATTTAGTACTTGTGAAGATGCCATCTATGCGAATGTTTTCACCATTTATATAATCAGCTTTGGAAGTCAGAAGAAAAGTGACAAGTTCTGCTGCTTCGTCAGCCAGACGTAGAGCGGTAGATTGGCCCATGCCGCTTCCGGCACCTGTAACGATAGCTGTTTTACTTAAAATAAAATCTCCTGTATTTAAATACGATACATATAATCTACCCTCTATTTCAAAAAATAAATCATCAAAACTATTTACAAAATACATCCTACGCTGTATAGTTGATTACACGACTAATCAACAACACATGTAGGCGGTGTTTATTTTGTGAAAACTGTACTTGATGAATCCAGACCAATTTTCCAGCAGATATATGAAATGATTGAAGACGACATAATCGAAGGGGACCTTGAAGAGGGTGACCAGATTCCTTCGACTACGGAGCTTTCAAAATTTTATCAGATTAACAGGGCCACCGCTCAAAAGGGCCTGGCGATGCTGATTGAAGACGGAAACGCATATAAACAGAGAGGCGTCGGTATTTTCGTTGCTGAAGGTGCAACAAAAAGACTGATAGAAAAAAGAAAAAAAGATTTTCAGCTGCAGTTCATCAAACCGATGCTTGAAGAATCGAAGAGACTTCGCATGTCAAAAGAGGAAGTCATTAAATTTATAGAGGAGGATAATGATGATTAATATAAATAATTTATCTTTTGCCTATGACAAAAAGAAAATATTAAAAGATGTGAACTTCTCGGAAACAGAACCGCTGATTGTCGGTCTCTGGGGACGGAACGGTTCGGGGAAAACAACACTGATGAAAATTTTATCAGGCTTGGAGAAGCCCGACAGCGGAGTTGTGGAAGTGGACGGAGTTGTACCGTACAACAACATTGAAGCGATGCATCACGTGACCTTCATGCAGGAAGACCATCCCTACTCCGATCTGTGGGACGTCAATGACGCCCTGAATTTCGCAAGTGATTTCAATCGTAACTGGGATCAGGAACTTGCCGATGAACTGGTGGATATTTTTCAGCTGCCGAGAAAACAGAAAATACGTAAATTTTCCAAAGGGATGAAAACGATGATTACGATTGTAATCGGCCTGGCGAGTAAATCCCCCATAACGATTTTCGATGAGCCTTCAAATGGACTGGATGCACATATGAGAAAGCAATTTTATGATATGCTCCTTGATTCCTATGAAGAACACCCGCGCTTGATTTTACTTTCATCACACCATATTGAAGAAGTCCAGCCATTATGTGAAAAGATAGCAATTATCGACAATAATACATTAATGCATTATGAAGAAACTGATGTATTTAAAAATAACGGCGTAAATATCAGTGGAGCGGCGGATTCCGTACAATCATTCATCGCTGATATGACAGTACTGGAAAAACGTAAACTCGGTAAACAGTTAAAAATTATGGTCGATGAAGTATTCACAGAAGATTTAAAAGCCCGTGCAGAGACGTCCGGACTGACGGTTGAGAAGGCACCGTTCCAGGATTATCTCATAAATTTAACTAAAAAGGAGTCGAATATTCATGAACTCGCTTAAAGGTCCTTTGAAAATCGTTTCAAAAGAAATGGGAATCACACTTTACATTAATATAGCATTGACTATTGCCCTGTTCGCACTCTACCTCTTCCTGAGTACCAGAGCGGATTCCAATGAAATGCTGGGTATCCTCTTCGGACCATTTTATGCGATATTTCTTGCTTATCCGTTCATATTCTTCAAAAGTTACAAATTTATACTTGCTCTCGGCGGTACCAGAAAACAGTTCATCGTCTCATCATTTTTATCAACACTGGCGTTTATTATCATATGTACCATCATATTAAACGTACTTTATCTGATCAGCGGGATGACATTCCAAAATGGCTTCATTTTCCACATGGCAGATATACTGAATGATGCTAATGCTGCAATGTATCTTTGGATTGACTTCCTATGGTTATTTATTATATTCGGCATCGGCATGTTCGTCCAGGCAATTAACTTTAATCTTGGTACTATCCGTACGCTCAGCCTCGGAGGAATTTTGATTCTTGCAGCAATCATTGCATACTTCTTCCTTGATCTGACACCGTTATTCGAATTCATAATTATGGACCATCTGTTATTTGTCCATATACTTGCACTGGCTGCATTGATAATGCTGCTCTTGTCAGCATTTATGATGAATAATGCACCATTGGAGCGCGGAGACAGGAAAATTTTTACCTCGCCGGCAGCAAATTAAATATTCATATGCGTACACGATATATTAAGTGTACGCTTTTCTATCCGGCTGATTCTTATCAAAATGAAAAGCTCTCTCTGCAGCAGTCCACTTTCAAAGCGTCTGTCTCAGGGAGAGCTTTTAAATTGTCTTTTACGGCTTTTTAGAGTATTCAGTGTTAAGATTGTTACTTAACCTCTTCTTTGGATTCCGGGTGTTCGATCCAGTCTGCAGACCAGTTCTCTATATCCCTTAATACCGGTTCGAGTGATTCACCTTTTTTCGTCAGTGAGTATTCGATGACCACCGGGGTCTCAGGATACACATCTCTTTTGATTAAGCCCTCTTGCTCCATATTTTTCAATCTATCTGAAAGCACTTTGCCACTGACTCCAATCGCAGATTGAATTTCGCCAAATCTTTTCGGAGAATCCAACATTTGATATATGACAAGCACTGTCCAGCGCTGACTTAAAATATTAACAGCTTTTTCGAACCGAGGGCACATTTCACCTTTTTTTTGCATAATAGCTATCACTTCCTTTTCAAGTACTATAACATAAGTACCTATCTTTTAAAAGATAAACTTATTACTTGATTAAATTAGTTTATCAATATATACTCGATTACAAATAGTAAGTTTATAAGGAGAATCATTATGAATTTTCATAAAGCACCGGTAAATAATGTATCAGAAGTAACAGTTAATGTCAGTAATATAGAAAAATCTTTAGATTTCTATCAGGAAATTATGGGTTTTAAAGTGAATTCTCAAATTGGTAATGAAGCTGAACTTTCTGCCGACGGTAAAACCACTCTGCTCAGACTGGTCAAGCCTTCCAATCCTATGAATCAGCACAGAACAAGCGGATTGTATCACTTCGCTGTTCTGTTGCCGAAACGTTCCGATCTTGCAGCGTTTATCAAGCATCTTTCTACTAAAGATGTAAGACTCGGTGCATCAGATCACGCTGTAAGTGAAGCATTGTATTTAGATGACCCGGACGGTAATGGCATTGAAGTATACCGTGACCGCTACCCTGAAGAATGGGTTTGGGATAACGATGAAATTCACATGGTTACCGAACCACTGAATATTGAAGAAATTTTAAAAACTGATACAGGTGAACCGTTTAATGGATTACCTGAAGATACTGTAATGGGACATCTTCATTTGCACGTTGCAAACATAGAAGAAGCAGTTCATTTCTATTCAGAAGGACTTGGGCTCGATATCGTCTCAAGATCCGGTCCGCAGGCTGCCTTTTTAAGTTTCGACAAATATCACCATCATATAGGTATCAATGTCTGGAACGGTGTCGGTGCGCCGAGACCGGATAAAAATAACACGGGTCTGAACTATTATATGATGAAGTATCATACTGAATCAGCAGTAGAAAAAACAGTCGAAAACTTAAAGGAATTAGGCTATGAAGTGGAAGAAACTCCGGAAGGTTATTTTTCAGAAGACCCTTCAGGCAACAAAGTTTTAATCAGTGAATAATATTTTTTAAAATATATCCGGATTTTAATTGACAACGATTCTCATTTAGATTATAATTCTAATTGAAAATGATTATCAGTTACAATTTATTGGCCCCCCAAAAATTAGTACACATGAGTACTTTCTATTATAGAATCATTTTCAACTACAATAAATTATATTCGAAACATTAAGGTTCGATAGATCCTTAAATATTCAAAAAGAGGAAGCAAATCTTGAAATCAAGATCAGCTTCCTCTTTTTTTACTGTTTATTTTAAAAATGAATCAATATCCCACCCAGTTGATATTTGCGATGTAATATAAGATTACAGAACCGGAGATCACCCATAAAATGAACAGCGGCATCATAAATTTAAACCAGGAACCAAAGTTCGCCCTTGCCAGTGCAATGGCACCCACCGTGCTCCGATATTCTCATATTTGTATACGAGATAATTGATAATATTAGGAATTGAATCCAGTTGAAATATCGCACCGAAAAAACCGCCCATAAATAAAAGCAGCACAATGACTGTAC
>DEQG01000027.1:0-969 GCA_002360325.1 Salinicoccus sp. UBA3372
GATATCATTTGAAAAATCGGCCGGAGATTTTTACAATGGAAGTTATCAATTAACTAAACAAAAGGATGGTTTGATGTCTGACAACTACATAGATTTAAACTTACAATATACAAATTCTTTTATTAATGATCATGAAATCCAGATGCTGGCGCCTTATGTGAGCGCGGCGCATGATCTCATATTCGATAAAACGGGGGCGGGCAATGAGTTCCTTGGATGGACGACTCTGCCTGAATCATATGATCAGGAGGAATTTACCCGTGTCAAAAAGGCGGCTGAAAAGATTAACGGCCATTCGGATGTTCTTGTGGTCATCGGGATCGGCGGCTCGTACCTCGGTGCAAAAGCCGCGCTCGAAATGCTGCAGCCGACTTTTGAAAATAAAGGGACTCAAGTGGTCTTTGTTGGGCATCATCTGTCCGCCCATTATATGAATGAGCTGAAAAGCTATTTGAAAGGCAAAGACTTTTCAATCAACGTCATCAGTAAATCAGGCACGACGACGGAGCCTGCAATTGCGTTCCGCGTATTCAAACAGCTGCTTGAAGAAAAATATGACGATGTCAAAGACCGTATATTCGTTACCACGGACCGTGAAAAGGGTGCGCTCAAAAAACTGGCGGATACGGAAGGTTTCGAAACGTTCACGGTACCGGACGACATCGGCGGCCGCTTCTCTGTACTGACTGCTGTCGGGCTTCTGCCGATGGCTGCGGCGGATATCGATATCGAGGACGTCATGGCCGGTGCGAAACAGGCGAAAGATGAACTGGACGGTAAAGATGCCAGCCAGAACCAGGCCTACCGCTATGCTGCTGCAAGAAACGTCCTGTATAAAAAAGGCTACGGCACGGAACTGTTCGTAAACTATGACGACCGGTTCAAATATTTCGCAGAGTGGTGGAAGCAGCTGTTCGGTGAAAGTGAAGGGAAGGACAACAAAGGCATCCTGCCGCACAGTGCAAACTT
>DEQG01000027.1:987-3164 GCA_002360325.1 Salinicoccus sp. UBA3372
ACGACGGATCTGCACTCGCTCGGACAGTATATTCAGGAAGGCCGGAGAAGTTTATTTGAAACGGTTGTCACGGCACGCACACCGATGAGCGACATCACGATCGAAGAAGACGAAGAAAACCTGGACGGCCTCAATTATCTGGCGGGCATGTCAGTCGATGCGGTCAATAAAAAAGCCGCAGAAGGTACAGTGCTTGCACATGTCGACGGCGGTGTGCCGAACATCTTGATAGAAGTGCCGGATATGAGCACCCGAACTTATGGCTATCTTGTGTATTTTTTCGAACTGTCATGTGCGATGAGCGGCTATCTGCTCGGCGTCAATCCGTTCGATCAGCCCGGTGTAGAGGCTTATAAGAAGAATATGTTTGCACTTCTCGGCAAACCTGGATTCAAAGAACTTCAGAAGGAATTAAATGACAGACTCCAATAAAAATAATATAATAAGCAGTAATGTTATAATAGGCTATATTGCAAAGATATAGCCTTTAAATTTTCGGGTGAGGTTTTATTATTGGAGCGGATTATTGAACTACTTACTACCGAAGAAGGGATGAGAACCATCTTCGAACAGTTTGAACAATTTGGGATATTGGCGGGATTTTTTCTGATCATTTTGGAAGCTTTCCTTCCGATACTGCCTCTATTTGTCATTGTGATCTTAAATATCAATTCCTACGGTATTGTTGTAGGGTTTCTGACGAGCTACGCGGCCTCGGTGACAGGGAGCTTCCTTGTCTTTCTTGTCGTCCGGTTTTTATTCAGGGATACGGCTCAGAGATATATCCACAGAAGAGAAAAACTGGAGCGGCTGCTGAGATTCGTGGATGACCGCGGGTTTACATTTGCGTTTATAATGCTTGCGCTGCCTTTTACGCCGACGTCTGTAGTCAATGTCATCGCCGCACTGTCGAATATGAGGGCGAGAGTGTATCTTCTCATACTCGTAGTCGCAAAATTGATAATGATTTCCTCGATGTCACTTGTAGGATATGATATTATCGGATTTTTCGGCTCGCCGGCGCGTCTGGTCACTTCAATCGTACTGCTGGTGGTGTTATACCTGTTCTCGAAATGGTATCAAAGATATTTAAATAAGAAAATGAAAAAATAGAGGTGCAACGCTGTGAAAAAAGAAATTATGGAGTGGCTCGTAGCAATTGCTGTCGCTGTCATTTTAATAGTGGTCATCAGGACATTCTTCTTCGTGTCCTATACTGTCGACGGTCTGAGCATGGATCCGACGTTCAAGGACGGTGACCGTGTAGTGGTAAATAAAATCATGGATAACTTCCAGGATTACGAATATGAAGATGTCATCGTCTTCGATTCGGAAATGGGTCCGGCTTACGTCAAGCGTGTCATCGGTGCGCCGGGGGATACGGTTGAAATGGAAGATAAGCAGGTGTATCTGAACGGAGAGGCGCTGGAAGAGGATTATGTTGTACATACTGAAGATTCGTACATGGACAACTTCACACTCGAAGAACTGGGCGTGGAAGGTGACGAGATCCCCGAAGACCATTATCTCGTACTCGGGGACAACCGCCCGATTTCAAGGGACGGCCGTGATTTCGGCCTGATTCATGAAGACAGCATTGTCGGCGAAGTGAGTTTGAGATTCTGGCCGCTTAATGAAATAGCGTTTAATTTTGATTGATGAAAAGACACCGGCGAGGTGTCTTTTATTTACTTATAAATGAAAAGGAGTGGGACGATGGGCGTCAATATATGGACCGGGGTCAGCGGAACGGGTAAAACCGATCAGATGTTCAGGGAGATAGAAGCGATTACGATGGATGAGCCGCTGGGTTCGAATATTTATATCATCACACCGACACAGAACACACTGCAGTATGAACGTATCATCACCGCCGGGACGAATGAAAATATCGTCGGCAGTCTGAGGGCGGGCGTCTTCAGCTTCCAGCGCTTCATCTGGCATATTTTCAATGAGATCGGCCACGGCAGCCGTGAGACTTTGAGCGAAAGCGGCCAGGTGATGCTGCTGCATAAAATAATGAACGATATGAAACCGGGCTTCAAATATTATCAGGATTCGAGCCAGTACATAAAATTTTCCAAAAAGGTGCTCGATATGCTGAAAGAATTCAGGACATACCAGGTGACGGCGGATGATATCGGCCTCGTGACTTCTGAAAAGGAACGCTATCAGGA
>DEQG01000061.1:0-5603 GCA_002360325.1 Salinicoccus sp. UBA3372
ATAAAGATTGATTAATCGTAACTGTTACGATATAATTTTAAAACGTAATGATTCTCATTTAAAGGGGCCCTACACAGTGAACAACTTCTTAAAAATGCTGACACCTGTATTACTATTAATATCCCTTGCCGCATGCAGTGATGAAGGCGGCAGCAGGCAGGAAGCCGATGACAATATTGAAATTTATACGACCGTTTTCCCATTGAAAAGTTTTGCCGAACAGATCGGCGGCGACAGCGTCGACGCCCACACCATCTATCCGAAAGGTGTCGATGTCCATACTTATGAACCGACGCAGAAAGATATGATCGATTTTGCCGAAGCCGATCTCTTCATCTATACTTCGGATGAATTCGATCCGGTGGCCGGCAGCATCAAAAATGCCGTGGGCGGCCACAGTGAATTTCTGCCGGCTGCAGATATTATTGAAAAAGATGGCCTGATGGCCCATGACCACGAACACGATGAGCATGAGGAACATGAGCACGAAGGCCACGACCACGGCTCCACCGACCCCCACGTCTGGCTGGACCCTGTCCTCGCCCAGTCGATGGCTGAACAGATCAAAGACAAACTGATCGAACTGAACCCGGACGAAGCGTCGACTTATGAAGAAAACTATGAAGCACTGGCTGCCGACCTCGTCGATATCGATGAGGAACTCGAACAGATGACGGCGGACACAGCCCGTGACAGTGTTTATATTTCCCATGAATCCATCGGCTACCTTGCCGACAGATACCATTTCGAACAGGTTGCAATCAACGGCCTGAACAATGATGAACCGAGCCAGCAGGACCTGACCAGAATCGTCGACAGCATCGAAGAACAGAATATCAAATATATACTGTATGAACAAAACGTCACTTCAAGCATTACCGACACCATTCAGAGCTCCACGGACACGGAGCCGCTTGAATTCCACAACCTGGCGGTGCTGACGGACGAAGATGATGAGGACTCGACCTATCAGTCCCTCATGCGTGAAAATATTTCAATTCTCGGCCAGGCCCTCAATGATTAAAAAAAGAAGGCCGTCCCCAGGAGTGAACCCGTTCACTCCTGGGGACGGTCTTCTTTTTACTGATTGAATTTAAGTCCGTCTCTTTTCAGCTGTTCAGTGAATTCTTTGATTTCATCCACATCTTTTTTCAGCAGGAAGACGATGATCGCAATTCCGACTGCCAAAACGGCGAGTCCGATGATAAATAACTTGAACACCAGCCCAATCAATCCTTTAATAAAATCCAGCATGTTAAAAGCCTCCCATATAAATATTAATTTTGTAAAGATAAGGTAAAGAAACTGTAGACAATTGTTCGTAATAGAGTTAAAATGTAAATAGTTACATAAGTGATATTTCCTAATATATCCCCTGCATTCTTCTCCTAAGAGAGTGCAGGCTTTTTTATGTCTATTACCCTTTAACCACTTTGAAGTAAACCTTTCTTACCCTCGGTCCGTCAAATTCCGCAAAATACAGGCTCTGCCATGTACCGTAAATGATTTTCCCGTCGTCGACAATCAGTGTTTCACTCGCGCCGACAAGTGATGATTTCATATGCGAGTCCGAATTCCCTTCTGCATGCCGATATTCTTTTTTATTGTCAAACGTCTTTTCCATACCGTAAACCAGGTCTTTTGTGACATCCGGATCCGCATTTTCATTGATTGTAATGCCTGCGGTTGTATGCGGGGTGAAGACTGTGATGATGCCATCCGTAATTCCGCTTTTCTGCAGCGCTTCCGACGCCAGGTGGTCAATATTGACGAAAGTGTTCCTTGCGGCTGTTTCAACATTGAAAGTAAAAAACATTTCGGCCTCCTTAATTAGAATTTATCTATTCGGGTATTATAATACTAGAATGTTTAAAAGGAGTGTACTAACTTGGCTTATACTATGAATGATTATCCGGATTCATTAAAAAATCTGGAGCGACTGGAACGCAGAAAAGCGATCGACATCATCAATGCGATGCTTGAAGACGGCTACGATGAGAACCGTGCGATTCCAATCGGCACTGAACAGGCACAGGAATGGTACAAAAACGCATCAGATGACGACCTGAAGAAATTGGAGAATAAAGATCTCCAAAAACACGACGACGATGACGACAGCCGCGGCCCGGAACTGATTGATAATGACGTCGAGGTATACTTTGAAGAAGACGAGTGGAAAGTGAAAACTGTCGGCGCCAAAAAGGCGAGCGTGACTTTTGATAAGAAGAAAGATGCGGAAAAGAGAGCAAAAGAAATTGCAGACAACCGCGGGACAAAAGTAAAAGTGCATAACAAAAACGATTAATAAAAAAGCACTCAGTTTTCTGAGTGCTTTTTTTATGAGAGTATGAGGGGTGATAATTTTTATGATTCGGTGGTTATTATGCTGCCGCTTCTTCTGCAGAAACTTCTTCTTCTTCGTTGTCTTTTCTGTTCATCGGCATTAATCTCATTGCGTTCACGATGACCGCGAGTACACTTGCCTGGTGGATCAGCATGCCTGACGCCAGGTGGATATATCCGTAAACTACTCCGAGGAGTAAGAGGACAACTGTAATCAGTGCGATGCCTGTGTTCTGCATCATGATGTTGAATGTTGATTTCGACATTGTGTAACCGATCGCCAGTTTCTTGAGTTTTTCACTCATCAGTACCACGTCCGCGGTTTCCATCGCGATATCCGTACCGCCGTGACCAATTGCAACACCTACATCACTCAGTGCGAGAGCCGGTGCATCGTTGATGCCGTCCCCGACCATCATGACTTTACGTTTGTTCTTCTGTTCATTTTCAATATACTCCATCTTCTCATCCGGCAGCAATTCTGCGTGGAATTCATCCAATCCGAGGATGTCTGCCACTTTCTCAGCTGCATAACGGTTGTCACCCGTCAGCATGACGAGCTTCTTCGCGCCGCGCTCCCTCAATGTCCTGACCGCTTCAAGTGCATCTTCCTTAATTCTGTCCATGATGGAAATCAGTCCGATGACTTCATCATTTTTCGTGATGAACATCGCCGTCTGTCCCTCTTTCTGCTCTCTGATGTAATCGTTGGTGATCGCTTCAGGGATGGTGATATCCTGTTCATCAATGAGCTTTTTATTCCCGATGTAAAACTGGTCTTCATCGATGATTCCGCTCACGCCGCGCGCTTTGATCGCTTCAGCGTCCACTACTTCTGAATAGTTGTCTTTAAGCTTTCTGTCTTCAGCTTCTTTGACGATCGTCCGGCCGAGGTGGTGTTCACTCACCTGTTCGAGAGATGCGGACAATGCCAGTATTTCGTTTTCTGTCATATCATTATAGATTGAAATGTTTGTAACGCTCGGACGGCCTTCAGTCAAAGTACCCGTCTTGTCAAAGATGACTGTATCGATTTTTGCAAATCTGTCGACCGTGTCGCCGCCTTTGACGAGCACACCTTTTTTAGCGCTGTTCCCGATACCTGCAACATATGCGACCGGCGCACCGATGATCAGTGCACCCGGACATGCGATGACAAGGAACGTGATTGCCAGGTGGACGTTCTGTGTAATAAAGCCCACCAGCATTGCGAGAACGACAATTCCCGGTGTGTAGTACTGTGCAAAACGATTGAGGAATTTTTCGGTACCGCTCTTACGTTCCGACGCTTCCTCGACCAATTCGATAATTTTCGAGAATGTTGTATCTTCCCCGACTTTCGTCGCTTCCAGTTCAATGTATCCTGTGTCGATGACGCTGCCGCTGAACACTTCGTCTTCAAGAGTTTTATTCTGCAGTACAGATTCCCCGGAAATCGCGGATTCGTTGATCTGCGCTTTCCCTTTGATGATTTTGCCGTCAACCGGTATTTTACCGCCGGGCTGGACGGCGACCGTCTCCCCGACTTCGACCTCATCAATGTCCACTTCGACTATTTCACCGTCACGGATGACTCTTGCAACGTTCGGCGCCATGTCTAAAAGTGACTGGATCGAGTTACGCGTTTTGGCCAGCGTTCTTTTTTCAAGGTATGCACCGAACAGGAACAGGAATGTGACAATACCCGCTTCGGTATATTCCTGGATGATCAATGCACCGATGACTGCAATGGTGATCAAGAGTTCGATGCTGAAACTCTTTACCGTCAGCGCACTCCATGCACGCTGCAGTATCGGACCGATTGCGGCCAATGTCGCTAAAATGAATGTGATATCTCTGATGGCCGAGTGCCCCGTAACCAGAAACACAAGTCCGATCACAAGCAGAGCACCTGAAGTGTACATCAGTTTGTTCAAGTGTTTGTTAAACCATAATGCCATTATTAGCCCCTCCTCAATATTTTACGTTTATGCAGATGTTTTAACTGATCTGACCGGGTAGCCGAGTTTTTCGATCGTTGACTTCAATTCTTCGCCGGTCACCGTGTCATCATGCTCGACCGTCACCTTGTTCAAGTTGAACTTGACGCTGACGTCGCTCACACCTGTCGTTTTACCAATGCCTGATTCTATCTTCTTGATGCAGCTCGGACATGTTAAATCATCTGTTCTTAAATTTGTTTTCATAAATGAATGACCTCCTGATATTTGTTTATTTCTTTATTGACTCAATTATAAGCCGCTTCCGGTTTTATTAAATTGACCCAGGTCAAGTTTTGAAGTATTTCTTCCCTAAACGTTGATCTGTCAGCTGTTTCCTCTGTTACATATAACTATATAGCGTTTTGGGGAATTAAAAATTGATGCAGGTCAAGAAAGCGGGAAAACTTGGGATTTAGGGGCAATTGGCGAAGCTCGATCCGTCGTTTCGCCGCCATGGCGCGGGGCGCTTACAAAAAGCCATAAAAAAGCCAACCTCATACCGAGGTTGGCTCCTTCAATCAATATATAATTTTAAACCTGCCCGTTTAAATCCTGGTCTGCATCCAGGCCCAGCCTTTCCAGCGTCAATGGATTTTCGAAATATGCATCTTCCAGCATCAGGCGTGTCAGGTGGACGATCGAATCGATCGTCGGTGTTTTCACATCGACGGCTTCTGCGATACTCTTCCAGAGCATCAGTCCGTTCGTCACATCTTCAACAATATAGCGGTTCTCGAGGTGGGTCGGTCCGAGCAGGTCTTTTAAGATCGGACTCGTGTTGTACTGCTCCTGCAGTGACGCACCTTCCTTAAAGTATTTGCTTCGAATCGAGCGCTCGGATTTATCGACTGCATCGAAGCCCAGCGCTTTACAGATGTTCTGGCGCTCAACGTCGATTTCCTCTATCACTTTGATCGTATGCTCTGTCACACCGTCTTTATACAAATAAAATTCATCGCCATGGTTGTCGATAAATCCAGTATTCAATATCGCCGGTGCCGGGTGGCTCTCCGGGTTGCCGTTATTCAATGCCGGCTCCATGATGTTTTTCGCGGGTACGAAGCAGTCATACATTGTGTTCAGTTTCTCAAGCATGATTTTTGTATGGGCCGCCGGGTATGCACTGAACAAGTTGTGTTCACTGTAAAGAATGACTTCCGCTTCATTTTCCGTATAGTCATATCTTGCAGCGTACGTCAGTGACATCGATTCACCGATATATACTTCAAGTTCCGGTCTTGTTTCTTTTAAATACTGATGGATCAGGATGCTGAACAT
>DEQG01000061.1:5689-6837 GCA_002360325.1 Salinicoccus sp. UBA3372
CAGAATATTTGTCGGCAGACATGTCATGATGACATCCGCTTCTGCGACCGCAAGTTTCGGGTCCTGGGTAAATTGTTCGAAATGTACCAGCTTGCCTTTGAAACTCACATTCCCGTCTATAATGTTGGGATGCGGATCTTTCAGTGCACTTTTCGAGTGGTATAAAGTGACTTCATGCCCTTTTTCGGTTAAATCTGCTGCTGCGACAATACCACCATTGCCTGCACCTATAATTGCGACCTTCATTTATTTTATAGCTCCTTGTAGTTTTGGATCAGTTCTATTGCGGGTATATCCGCCGGTGCCCAGTCAAGTGCATCGATATTTTCCCGGTTCATCCATTTCATGTCCACATGTTCCAGCATTTTGATTTCACCGGAAAGTATTTTTGCGTAATACGTCGTCAGTTCAACGATGCCGAAATCATATTCGTAAACTGTTGTCGTTATTTTATCCAGTACGTTAATCCGGCATTCCATCTCTTCATCAAGTTCACGCACAAGTGCGCCCGTTTCAGTTTCTCCCTTTTCAACCTTCCCTCCCGGGAACTCCCATTTCAATGCGAGATTTTTACCTTCGGGACGCTGGGCACATAATATTTCATCATCGTCATTCATGATGACCGCCCCAACGACTCTAATATACTTTTTTTCTGCCATTTTCATCCCTTTTCTATTTTTCAAATCATTATACCAAACTTACTTTACACTTAAAAATTGTAAGACCTCTCCTTTATCCGGCTGCGCGATGTTGTTTTTCATGTTCGCAGCCTCAAAGCCCCGTTCGACAATCGTTTCCATAGCTGATCGATCGATGCCGAGGTCATCAAATGTCAGCGCCAGCCCGAGTTCTTTCTTCAGACCGTTAAGCCTTTCGCTCAACGCTTCGGCATCAGAAAAACCGATCATTTTCGCATGTTCTTCCAGCCTTGAATCGAGATTCGCATTGACCACATACCATATATCCATTGTGAATGCGCATGCTTCCCCGTGCGGCACATCGTAATTCGAAGTCAGATAGTAGCTGAACGCATGTGCCGCTGACGTACCCGTCTGGGAAAATGCCACGCCCGCCATCACACTGGCGAGCGCCATGTTTTCACGCGCCTCGATATTCATCGGTTCATGATATGCACGTTCCAGATTTTC
>DEQG01000061.1:6922-19288 GCA_002360325.1 Salinicoccus sp. UBA3372
AAAACGTCGATGCCTGACGTCGCCGTAATCCTCTCAGGGCACGTCAAAGTCAGTTCAGGGTCGACGATTGCGGCTGTCGGATAAAGCCCCGGGCCGATCAGCGGCACTTTCAAACCGTTCGACTTATCGCTGATGACACTCGCCGGCGTCACTTCAGAAGCCGATCCGCTCGTTGTCGGAATCGCAATGAGCGGCAGTGCGCGGCTGAAATCCTCATGTTCAAGCAGATGATTGATATCTATGCTCTGCAAATAAACTGCACATGCCGCCTTTGCTGCGTCCATCGTCGAGCCCCCGCCGATCGCAATGACACAGTCCGCTTCATGCTGTTCCATGACATTGACGATTCTCTGTACATTGTCGAGCGTCGGATTCGGTTCGATATCTGTGACGACATCTTTTATCTTTTCACCCAATTGAGACTTGACCAGCCGGTGCAGACCATTTTTAATCTGAGAATTCGACATCACGATCACATAAGAAGAATAATCATAAGATGATAAAACATCATTTAATTCTGAAAATATTCCCTGACCAAAATGAATCTGGACCGGGTGCTGAAATGAAAACATAGCCACTCTCCCCTTTTCTTAAATATCATAGTATCATTTTTAACCTATATGTAATTAAAAAAGCACCTCATCCGAGGTGCTTGAATTTAAATCTATACAAGTTTCTTCATTTCTTCGGCGACGTGTTCCACTTCTGTACCGACAACTACCTGGATATTATTTTTACCCGGTCTGACGACTCCGTGGATGCCCGCTGATTTCAGCTCATCTTCGTCGACTTTTGAATCATCGTTGACGTTGACGCGGAGACGCGTCGTACAGTAATCGATCGTATCGATGTTCTCCGGACCGCCGAGACCGATCAGCAGCTGATCCGCCTTGCGTGTGTATTTGTCTTCCCCGCGTGATGCCGGGACATCATCTGAGTCCACCGTTTCACCTTCTGTGCTGACAACTGCATCATCACGGCCAGGTGTTTTGAGATCCAGTATAGGGATCAATGCCCTGAAAATGACATAGTACAGAACAAAGAATACAAGACCCTGCACAAGCAGCATCCATGGCTGATTGGCAATCGGGTTATTCAGGCTGAGCAGCATATCGACCAGCCCTGCACTGAATCCGAATCCTGCCGTCCATTCAAATGTCGCTGCGATAAACATCGATACACCCGTCAACAGCGCATGCACGACATAAAGAATCGGTGCCAAAAACATGAATGAGAATTCCATCGGTTCTGTCACACCTGTCAGGAATGATGTCAATGACAAAGTGATCAGCATTGAAGCTGCCACTTTTTTATACTGTGATTTTGCCGTATGGTACATCGCAAGTGCAGCACCCGGCAGTCCGAACATCATAATCGGGAAGAACCCTGCCTGATAACGGCCGGTGATCCCCTGTTCACCTGTACCGGATAAGAAGTTTGGAATATCATTGATTCCGACCGTCTCCCACCAGAAAATGGAGTTCAGGGCGTGATGCAGTCCGGTCGGTATCAGAAGTCTGTTCGCAAAACCATAAATCCCCGCGCCCAGAGCACCCATGTTTAAAATACCTTCGCCGAATGATACAAGCGCGCCGTAAAGGAACGGCCATACGAAATATAAAATCAGACTGACGAAAATCATGACGAATGAAGCAATGATCGGAACCGCCCGGCGGCCGCTGAAGAACGCAAGGTACTCAGGCAGTTTCACATCACTGAATCTGTTGTACAATGCTGCAGAGATCAGACCGGTAATAATACCGATCAGCACGTTATTTTCAATGACCCCGAATGCGGCATCGATCTCATCCGGTGAAGTACCAGTATACATTGCGACTGCATCCTGGCCGAGTAATGTGATGACGACTAAAAATGATACCAGTCCGGAAAGAGCAGCCGCCCCGCTCTTATCCTTAGACATGCCGAATGCCAGACCCACCGCAAAGATCAGCGCAAGATGATCCAGGATGGCGTTACCTGCATTGATCAGAATCGCAGCTGCCAAGTTATTTTCTCCCCAGCCGTCCGGGTCAATCGCATATCCGATACCGAGTAAGATTGCCGCTGCAGGTAATACTGCAACCGGTAACATAAATGAACGGCCCATGTTTTGAATGTAGCGTAACATTGTTTTCCCCCTAAATAATTTAATGATAAAATACTATGTAACACAATGTTTCTGACATAAATATACCATATAGTATAAGATGTATAAATAAACACTTTCGTTTACAGTAATTTATTTTGTGAATTTTGTTTCAAAAGGAGCCTGTGATGTCTTTACTTATAGAAAATGTAACACTCGTTACACATGAGAATGTTTTTGAAAATAAATGGCTGCTGATCGAGGAGGATAGGATTTCTTCTGTCGGACAGATGCCTGATGTGCCCGTTGCGGATAAAACAATCGACGGCAGCGGCAAATATCTTCTGCCGGGTGCATTTGAAATTCATATTCACGGGGCGAACGGCGTGGATGCGATGGATGCGGATGAAAATTTCATCGAAAAAATCAGCAGTCACCTGCCGACAACAGGAACGACGTCTTTCCTTGCGACGACGATGACCGGCACTTTCGAAAATATAAGATCATCCATTGAAAATTTATCTGATTATAACTACAGCGCCGGCGCTGAAATGCTCGGCATTCATCAGGAGGGCCCGTTCATATCCACAAAACACCCCGGGGCCCAGGACCCAAAATATATACTGCCGCCGGATGCGGATGATATCCGTACGATGCAGGAGTTATCGAATCATCAGATTCGTCTGATCACCTATGCACCGGAAGAGGACCCCGGTCATGAATTTCTCTCTGCTCTGAATGACTTGAACATCATTCCGTCTGCCGGACATACTGATGCAACCTATGAGCAGCTGGGAAAAGCATACCGTCATGGACTCAGACATATTACCCATCTTTATAACGGCATGCGCGGACTCCATCACAGAGAACCCGGTGTCGTCGGCTACAGTTATTTAGGCGATGCTTATGTAGAAATCATTGCAGACGGTGTGCATTCGAAGCCTGAAATGGTCCGTCTCGCCTATGACAATATCACATCTTCAAGAATGATCATGATTACCGACGCCATGCGCGCCCAGGGGCTCCCGGACGGTGAATATGACCTCGGCGGCCAGAACGTACATGTGAACGGCAATGAAGCCCGCCTCGAGAGCGGTGCTTTGGCAGGCAGCGTGCTGACGATGGAACAGGCGGTTAAAAACATGTTCGAATTTACGGATTGCGGCTGGACGGATATTGTAAAAATGACTTCTTATAATGCACTGAAATCACTCGACATGCTGGCCTGCAGAGGACTGCTCGAGGCAGGTTATCCTGCGGATCTGGTGATGTATGATAAGGATAAGGAGCTCACGATGACGATTGTGAGAGGCGAAGTTTATTACGAAAATCATTGAAAATAAAAACACCCGTCACCCGGGTGTTTTCATATTGTAATCATATTTTTTGAATTTGATGGTCAGTGGTATAAACAGGAATATATACAGAACTATCAGTATGCCGGTGATGAGCACAGAAGTGTTCACCGGCAAGTGCATGAAGGGGACGACGATGAAGACGAGTACCGCGAGTACGATGACCGCCAGATAGTCGAAAATGACCGATATGGTGGCAGGCTCTATATATTCTTTACAGTCCGGACATTTTATCCGTGTTCTGGGTTTTAATGCGTACCCCAATAATTTTTGTTTATACGTCCACTGATGGCCGCACATCGGACATTTTGCCACACTTCCACCCCGTTACATGTTTAATCGGTTTTATTCCTCTTCGTCAAACTCATAATAGTCTTTTAGAATATCTTTGATTTCAACTTTTTCATTGGATTGAACCAGCTTGATGTTGGTGATTACACTGTCGCAGCCCTCTTCATTAAGGTGGCTGTTCAGTTTTTTCACCAGGTTCAGCAATTCGTCGATATTACCTTCGATTGTCGTTTCCATCGGGCCGACAAAGTGAGTCAGACCGCTGTTTTCAATGATATCGATCGAGCTGTCAATATAAGAGTATGCTTTACTTTGACTTGGATGCTGCGGGAGCAATTGAACACTCATAATATAATTCATGATTAAATCCTCCTAATTAATAATTATATGACTTACTTTTATGATAACATTATTAAAAATGGATGACTAATAATCATTATGCATAAAAATCACACTGGAGGGCTTTATGGATACTAAAGCGTATAAATGGCTCAATTTCATACTCACTTTCATTGCAGCAATCGCAATCTATTATTTTTTGCATGACAGCATTTCCGAGCAATTCAGAATTCCGCTCATGATCGGACTCGTCATCATCGTCGTTGTCAGTCTGATTGTCACTTTCAGACGCGAAACGCCCGGGCGCGGAAAAGATGATGATATTAAATAATGGCGGGAAACTCATGGTCATGTCGGCTTGACTCCTATTCTCATTTGGCCGATAGACAGGCGGTTAACCGCCGAGCGCACTCCACATATATAAAGTCCCGTACATGCCGAACCGGCCCCACTCATCTGTAATTTCATTTACGTACTTTTTAGTGGGCGCGGCGTCCATGCCATCAACCAGTTTGATGGCGTTTTTTATTCCCGCGTCTCCGATGGGTACGGCGTTTCTGAATTTCAGCGTGCGCATCAGGACGGTGTTGGCGCTCCACGGTCCGATGCCGCGGAACGATGTCAGATGCCTGAACACGTCATCGTAATCCTCGAACGTCTCCAAATATGATTTCGACAACTCACCGGACTCCACACTCGCAAGTACGCCTTTGATGTACTCCGTTTTTCTCGTGGAAATCTGCATCCCCCGCAGCACTGCACTGTCAATCGCAGCAACCTCACCGGCATCCGGCATCAAATAAAACTTCCTGCCGTCATATTCAACAAAATGCCCACAGTATTCAACCACTCTTCTTTTCAATACATACGCAAAGCTTTTTGTAATCTGCTGGCCGAGTATCGACCACAGAAAAGCATCGGCGATATCCACTTTTCCGACCATACGGTATCCGTAGTGATCATCAATCAGCCCGCCGAGCCGCTGATCTTCTTTCGCAAACTGATAAAATCCATCCAGATCATAATCAAGATCCAACCAGTCTTCACAGTAGCGCTTAATCTCATCAGCGCTCACACCCTCATTTACAAGCATCTCGATATTCACGCCGCCGCCGGCAGATTCACTCAGCTTCATCAGCACTTTATTACCGCGAAACCACTCCGCTTTATAAATCGCATCATCGATCACTCTGTACAGACAGTCATCCTGATGCTTCATATAATCGAGAGTTTCATCAAAACGGTAAGGACCGTCCGCTTTTATTTCCATCATTTTCTGCCTCTCACAGTATCACCCTGCACAGGTTCACGGCCGGATGCGAACTGGATTCTGACGGAGTCGGATTCATGGGGCTCTATACCGTTCATCACATGGAAATGGAGGTGCGGCATATCAGACGCACCGCTGTTGCCGCACTGGGCAATCATTTCGCCAGTTTCGACCGTATCTCCCACTTCAACAAGAATCGAATTGTTTCTGAGATGAGCAACCAGCGAATACTCACTATTAGCATGTTCGATGATGATTGCATTGCCTTCCGGCGCTTCAAGGTTCATCTTCAGCGGTTCATTGTCAGGAATACCGTCCAATATCCTGACGACTTTCCCCGCCCGCGGTGCTGCCACCGGCCGGTTGAAAGCATAATAGGACGTGAGTTCATCCGGATTGCCGTCATGCGCCCTGCCGCCTATTTTCCGGATGAAGTCATACGCATAACGCTGGTGTCTGTGCGGATAATGATAATTGACAAAATTGTTCGTGCCGCCCCACAGAACGAACCATTCCTCGGTAAACGGCAGCTGATACCTGTTGATCGTCAGCTCCCGGTCCGTCTTAAACTTCTCATAAATATCAAATTGGACACCGATGATTTCACCCTCATTGTTAAAAGCGGTCACGATCATCCGTTCGGTCTTATCATCCACCCAGCAATACCGCTTCACCCCGGGCTCCAACTGTGACTGATGCTTTAAATTGAATTTTTCAGTACCCTCTTCAAAACCCGCGGCAGCCTCGACGAAATCTTCCAGCGACATCTGCTTTTTAAATGCAGAAATCGTCTGCTTGTATATCTGTTCAAAATTTCTAAACGAAAAATGGTAGCCGAATTCTTCAGGATATATATTCTGATTCATTATCATATCACCGTCCTTAATAGTTTTATCATACATAAAAAAAGCGGACCCGTCACGGCATCCACTTTACTCAAGCTGTTCCAATATGATGTTTGTCTGCCCTTCAAGCGAAATCAGATCATTCGTTATAAAATCATCCGCGGAAACGATCAGTATGCGCTCACCCTCTACATCCAAAGCATCGGACAATTCCCCTCGCAGCGCCTCCGCATCGGTTTCCGGTTTTTTATTCACCAAAATATAATCCGTATCGATGCCTTCCAGTTCAGACACGTCAAATTGGTTGAAAGGCGCCTCTCCGATCGCATCCAGCACATCTTCAGACACGTTGAAATTTAAAACGTCATACATCACTTCAGTGCCGTAGGCGGAATACTCATTATATAAATAAAAACCATCTTCCCCCTGAACGAGCACTGCCGCTTCAAAAGCGGCAGGATTGAACGACAGTTCCCGCCGGTGTTCGGTCATCCTCTCCATCCAGTCGTCGGCAAGCTCAGCCGCTTTTTCCTGTTCGCCTAAAATGACACCCATCTTGTGCAGCTGGATCAGGTAGATCCGGTCTCCGTATGCATTTAACAGTTCACCGCTGTAGTTCAAGGGGAGTGTCGGGGCGATGTCCTCGTAATCGGTGCTGTACACGTCCTGGCTGCTTGTGACGATTACATCCGGATCGATATCCCTGACCGCGTCCAGGTCCTCATATTCTATGTATACCACATCATCCAGGTGTTCATTTACAAAAGTGTTGTCCTCGACTCCGGCTGTCACCGCAGAAATATTACCGTCCAGAAGGTGTGCGTTCAATACATCCACCGGTCTGAGTAAAACCAGACGCTCCGGGTCGGCAGGGATTTCCACCTCGCCGGTGTTATCGATTTTTATACGGCGGTCTTCACCGTCTTCAGACACGCTGACTTCTCTGAAATTGCTGCAGCCGGTCAAAACAAGGGCAAGGACCATTATCAGTAAACCTTTAATTTTCATATCCACTACTCCTAAAAAATATCTCCTCCATTATACAATAAAAAGACCGGTTGATAACCGGCCTTTATTTATATTTGATGTGTCTTTTCATAACGCATTTTTTCAAAATGCAGAGCGCGTGCCCTGTGTTTTCTGTAGAACATTAAAAACTTGTTCAATTTCTTTTCAGACAATACGTGCATGGATACTTCAATCTTATTACCGATCCAGAAATTTAAAATCTTTCCTGCCAGCACTCTGTGTTCCACTGTGACAATCGATATATCCCTATAATCAATCTGGTGGCGGGTGGCCCCTTCGTCGCCTCTCTCCAGATTTACAAATAATCTTTCCGTCGTTGGTACAAGTGCACCCTGGAAAATATATTGTCCGTCGCTCTCAATTTCAACCTCTCCGATTAAGCCAGGCCCAATGAATTCATTTTCTAAGAGTGCAACATTTGTCAGATTTTCATACATATTGCACAGCCCCTTTTATTTACTTATTTATTCTGTCTTTTCCCGTTGTGAGAATATTATAAACAATCTGTAACTTCAAAACAAGCACTCCGCACAACATTCCTATAATTCCACCCAAAGTGTTTAAAATGACATCGTCCACATTGGAAATCCGGCCGATCGGCAGCATATACTGCAGCACTTCAATCGATATCGACATCAGGCATGCGAGCACTGTCGTCATCAAAGGCCTGCGGGTCAATATATACAGAAAAAAGCCGAATGGGACGAATAAAATGATATTCATGACGAGTGAATTCACTATGGCTCTCGGCGTTGCAAACTGCAAAGTTTCCATAATACTTAAAAAAGGGACGACCTGGATGAGCTGGTTCGGATAATCCGTCGGCATCAGTGTCACAAGGATCATTCCGACAATCGTTACTGTAAATCCGATATAGATCATCAAAGTCATTTTCCTTTTAAAATTACGCGCCTCATGGCCTGCCGATCTGTTCAAAAATAAAAACACGACGACGATGATGATCATCAACAGTATGAAAATCGGTATGATCGGCGCAAATGCATGATACAGTTCTATCACAATAATTACCTCTTATCCTGTGTAAATTGCTGGTCGGTAAATGTTTTATACATTGTATGGGCATCCATCAGTTCAGCATGGGTGCCGCTGCCTGTCAAGTGCCCGTTCTCAATGAAGAATATATTATCTGAATTGATGATTGTGCTGAGACGGTGGGCAATGACCAGAACAGTGCGTCCTTCCATCAGTTCATCCAGCGCTTCCTGGACAAACCGTTCAGAGCGTGAATCGAGGCTTGCGGTCGCCTCGTCCAGCATCAATATTTCAGGGTCTTTTAAAAATGCCCGCGCAATGCCGATTCTCTGGCGCTGGCCGCCGGACAGCTTGATGCCCCTCTCGCCCACTTCCGTATCCATGCCTGCATCCAGTTCCTCTATGAACTCAGAAGCATAGGAGCTTTCAATGGCATGTCTGATGCCTTCTTCCGTGTATTCACCTGCATTCAGTCCGTACGTAATATTATCACGGATCGTTCCGGAGACGATGGCGCTTTCCTGCGCGACATAGCCGATATTTTTTCGCAGATTATATAAAGGTATGTCCGTTATATCACTGCCGTCGATTAATATACGGCCTGAATCTATTTCATAATATCTTTCAATCAGTGAAAATATTGTCGATTTCCCGCTGCCGCTCGGTCCGACGAAGGCTACTTTCTGATTCGGCTCCGCCCTGAATGATATGTTTTCCAGAACCGGCGTATCTTCAATATAGCCAAAACTCACGTTTTCAAACTCGAGACTGTTGAAGTTCACAGTATCTTCAGAGAGCGTGCCCGCATTCGGTTCATCATCCATATCCAGAATTTTGATGATCCTTTCAGTGGCGCCGAGGGCTTTATTCAGCTCGGTAAAGAACATCGCGAACATCGTCATAGGCATGATGATCTGGAAAAGATACAGTAAAAAGGCGACCATAGTACCGATTGTCATCGTCCCGTCCGCCACACGCAGTCCGCCGTAGGCAATGATCAGAATGATGACCAACATCATCACCGTCGACATGATCGGTGAAAGGAGCGCATTGATCACCGCCTCTTTCATGCCGTATTTATAAAGAACGTTGATGCCTTTTTGGCCCGTCCGCCGTTCGTAATCCTCGCCGTTGAACGATTTCATCAGACGGACTTCACTCAGCGTTTCCTGCGATGAGCCTGTAAATGAGGCCGTTTCATCCTGAAGCTGTTTTGAAATTTTACCCATGCGGCGGCCGAGCGGCAAAATGATGACGATTGAAATCGGCACCGAGATGAACATGAGGAGCGACATCTTCCAGTCCAGTATGAATAAGATGACGACCGCACCGACAATTGACAGTGTCCCGTTGATGACCTGCGGAAAATGCGAAGTGATCAGGTTTTTGATGATGGCGGTGTCGTTTACAAGACGGCTGACCGACTCGCCGCTCTTTGTGGCATCGAAATATTTCACCGGCAGCTTTAAAAATTTATCCCATACGAGTTCCCGGAGACGCATGATGATCGTCTGGCCGACTTTCGCCAGTATATAATATGCGAATCCGTCAAGAACAGCACTGATAAGAAACAGCGCGATGATAATGACCGCAATGCCTGCAGTGAACATTTCGGTGTTGAATCCGTCAATGAAGGACTGCGTCAGAAGCGGTACGATCAGTGATCCGGCCATACCGAAAAACGATAGCACGATTCCGGCGATGAACATCCCTTTATTCACTTTTGTCTGATTCAGCAGCTCCATAAAATCCTTGAAGGAAGCTGTGCGTTCTTTATTTTCCATAATACATTCCTCTATCATATATATTTTCGTCATGACTGTTTAAAGCATACCCTAATATGATAAACTAATTTCTACCAAGGGGGAATAAAAATGAGTCTTGTACTTTCAAATTTAACAAAAAGATTTGACGATTTTACAGCTGTAGATAATATAAATATTGAAGTACCAAGCGGCAGCATGTACGGTTTTCTCGGCGGCAACGGCGCAGGAAAGACGACCACTTTCAGAATGCTTCTCGGTCTGCTCACACCTACTGCAGGAAATATTACATATAATGACAAGAAAATCGACTACGTCATGACTGATAAAATCGGTTATCTGCCTGAAGAACGGGGGCTGCACCCGAAGCTTCAGGTCGATGAACAGATCCAGTATTTGGCGAAGCTGAAAGGCATGAAGAAAGCGGATATCGACAAGCAGCTTGATTTTTGGCTGGAGGAGTTTGAAGTCCCTGAAAACAAGCAGAAGAAGATTGAGAAATTATCCAAAGGGAATCAGCAGAAGATTCAGCTGATCGCTTCGATCATCCATCAACCTGAACTGATCATCCTTGATGAGCCGTTCAGCGGACTCGATCCCGTCAATGTGGAGATTTTGAAAAAAGCGGTTAAAAATCTGAATGACAACGGCGCCACGATCCTTTTCAGTACACATCGCATGGACCATGTTGAAGAACTGTGCGAAGAGTTATGTATTTTAAATAAAGGCCAGCAGATCGTCAGCGGGAACATCGATGATATCAAATCCGACTTCGGTCAGAAGGAATTGATCATCGAAGGCAGACATGACATTTCATTTTTAAAAGATTTTCCCGGCGTGCTTGGGATGAAGCAGAAGAGAAACAAAAATATCATTAAAATAGAAGAAGAGAAATATGCCGAAGATATCTACAATGAAATCATCAAGATCGGCTACTTCAAACGGTTCCAGGTGATGGAACCTTCACTGAACGATATCTTCATTGCGAAGGTGGGTCGTCAATATGAATAAATTCAAGACTACTTTTTGGCACACATACTTATCCAAAGTCAAAGCGAAGTCGTTCATCATTACAACCATCATTGTGATGCTGCTGATTATACTCGGAGGAAATTTCGATAAGATCATGAACTTATTCGATTCATCAGAAGAAATCAACACTGTTGAAGTCGAAGCATCCGAAGAATTTACAGAGCAGTTTACGACAGTCATCTCCGAAATGAGTGATGATATCAGTGTGACGGACAATGAAGGCGACATACTGCTGACAGTTGAAGATACCGTACCGATCATTGCGACAGTCGAAAGCGATAGTGAAATCAGCAGCGGGCAGCAGACAGAAATTGAACTGGCACTCGATTCGGTCAACCGTCAGATGGTCATCAATTCGCTGGACCTGACGGAAGACGAAGCCAGATTGATGGCTGCTGAAATCGATGTCGACTTCCAGACGACGGAATCACCGGCAGATGAAGATTCCGGAGCTGCCGGGGAAACGGACGAACCGAACTATTTGAACGTCGTTATTTTCTACGTCACTGTGTTTGTCATGTTTTTCATCGTCATCAACTATGCAAGCCAGATCGGTACTGAAATTGCGATGGAGAAATCATCACGGGTGATTGAAATGATTGTCTCGAGCGTTTCACCGGTCAATCATCTGTTTGCGAAAATACTCGCAATCATATGCGTCAGTCTGACCCAGCTATTCTTCTTTGTTGCAACAATCATTACGGTGATTTATCTGGTGGATATCGGCACCATCATTTCCGAGTTCGGCCTTGAGGCAAACGACCGCACTTTACCGATGATCATTTACAGCCTGGTCTTTTTATTGCTGGGACTTGTATTGTACCTATCAGTATCCGCCCTGCTCGGTTCATTCGTAAGCCGGATGGAAGACCTGCAGCAGGCACTGCTGCCGATTACACTGATGTCAATCGGCGGGATGTATCTCGGGATGTTCAACCTGTTCAATCCGGATAACATGCTTGTAAAGATCACAAGCTACTTCCCGTTCTTTACACCATTTGTCATGCCGCTCAGATTACTGGACCAGGGCACATCACATCTGACCGTATGGATCGGCATCGTGATTGTCATCATTACCGTAATCATCGCCGTCTACTTTGCCGCACGTATTTACAAAGGCAGCATCCTGTCGACGGATAAAGGAATAATAAAAAACATTAAGAAGTTTAACAAGGGCGAATAGCGTTTGTTGAGGGCCGGCTCAGAGTTTGGGGTCTGCCCTTTTTGTTTTGGGATTTTTAGGGGCTCGGGGGCGGAGGCCCGTGCCTTCGCAGGAGAGCGACGGCACGGCAAAAACCTGTCCTCCCGACATGGCGCGTAAACGACGTCGGGACAGAGGTATTACCCCGACATGGCGCAAAAA
>DEQG01000030.1:0-1036 GCA_002360325.1 Salinicoccus sp. UBA3372
GTCTGACGAGTGCCTGTAAGACTTGATTATACTATGATATTTTCTCCTCATAACGAAATTCCTTATTTTTAAATACATATTGGTACTCTAAACATGGATTTTCATACCTGGCATGCTTTCCACCAGCAATTAACTTAAAATTCCTCCTCAATATTTCAGTTAACCTTCTCCTGCTGACTATCTTTCCCAGAAATTTTTCAATTTCATTAACCTTCAACTCCCGATCATGCCGCAGCACACCGTACTCACAAATCGTCCGGAGCACCGCCTTCTCCTTCGGCTCCGCATGACCACATCCGCACCTGACGTGATACCGGCTGACCGCCACATCAAATCCCGAACATTTCACGCAGCAGATGCCACGACGCAATCTCTCAAACTCAGCATCTTCCAACTCATCCGGTTTATAGGGACACGGGATGATAAACGTCTCCACACCACGAGCCACCTGATCAATATCCAGACTGCCGTTCCAATTCTCCTCGTCCCCAATTTTATGGATTTTGCGTTTAATATCGTTGCGCATCGTCACTTCGACATCCACGTCATCCACAATCTTCACATCGTTATGCTCATTGATAAACACAATCGAACTGTACAATCCGCCGGGTCGCCCCATGCGGTAATGCATCAAATTCACTTTCTCCATCGATCGCTTCTGCTGAATAAAAATATCCTTGTTCAGACGTTTCCCGCCACTGAACCACTTTCCGCCCACATATTCAAGCGCACCCGAATAATTTTTCACATCAAATATATACACACCTTCCGCCGTCACAAGCAGAGTGTCAATTTGAGTGGTGCCGCCCGCGTCGATCCAGATGTCCTTGAAAATTTTCCAGTGCGGGCGGCCGTAGCTCGACAGCCAGTCGTCGAATTCACACTCCCCCGCGTAACCTGCGCTGAGCCGCTTCAAATTCTGTGCATCTTTATCATCACCGCCGCCCCTTGCACGCAAAATATGCAGCCACTGATGTTCCAAAGTCTTGTTTCTCAAAATAAAAACCTCCTGTCACGGCAATATATTTTAAAAGGT
>DEQG01000030.1:1049-1921 GCA_002360325.1 Salinicoccus sp. UBA3372
TCATTATATATAATCCGAAAAACAGGAGATTTGATTTTTTCTCATGTCAGGTTTATTAAGTTTCTTGAATGAAATAATTAACTGTCAAATGGTATCATCAAAGTTTTTGAAGCAGTCGACATCCAAAAACCTGACAACCACTACCCTCTCATAATGATATAAGCAAGATAAACGATATAGAACACTACAAGAATGATACCTTCCGTGCGGTTCAAGTGGTATTTTGTCTTTGCCATGACAAGCACGGCAACTGTTATAAATAACATGATGAATATGTCAATGATGATGGATCCGCTGACTTCCAGCGGGGAAATGACGGAGGCGATGCCGAGTACGAACAAAATATTCAGCACACCGCTGCCGACGAGGTTTCCGAGGGCCATTTCGGTTTCGCCCTTGAACGCAGCCATTAAGGAAGTGACGAGTTCCGGCAGCGACGTACCGATCGCAACAATCGTCAGCCCGACCAGCGCCTGACTCATTCCGAGAGCAATCGCGATTTCAGTGGCGCTGGACACGACGAGATCACCACCTAGCACAATCCCGACGAGGCCCACCAGAAGAATCACCGACAATATGCCCCATCCGCGGGACGCCTTGCCGTGCGTCGTCCCCGTCTCGATCGCTTCTTCATCGAGCGTCGATGTCCTTGTGCGCATCGCTTTTTTAAATATGTAATACATATAAAAAACGAGCACCGCTAAAAATATAAGCCCGTCGATTCTTGTCAAGATACTGCCGCCGTCTGTACCGAACCAGCGTTCACCGACCAGCAGAAGCAGCAATAACGCCGCGCCAATGGAAAATACGATGTCCCTGTTCGCGACACCTCTTTCCACCACAATCGGCGATACGACCACCGTCAGCCCGAG
>DEQG01000030.1:2054-4900 GCA_002360325.1 Salinicoccus sp. UBA3372
ATGATCGGTGAAATTCTCAGCTTTTTAGCCATCGCAGAGGCACTGTCCACGAACCAGTCCGCCCCTTTTATGAGCAGCACGAAACCGACCACAAGCCAAACGTATGTCATAGAAGTCCCTCCATTCATTCTCCCCTACTATACCCCTTTTTAAGAAAATAAAAGACCCCTCGGCGGAAAGAAGTCCGCCAGGAGCCAAAACATATAAAACTTCTATAATATTAATTTGATGCTGAAACTGTTTCGCCGATGACACTCATCTTCGGACCGAACGGTTCGAAGTGGATATTCTCCTCTTTGAAACCGACTTCCGACAATACTTTGATCATCGCGTTCATGAAGTGCATCGAGCCGCAAATGTAGACGCTGCGGTCCTCAAGCCCTTCGAAATCCTCATGAGTCAAGTAACCTTCAGTGTCCGAGTATTTTATTTTTACATCGATTTCCTCACCGAATGCCTTCATCTCATCTTTGAACGGGTGCATGCCTTCGTTCTGCACGCTGTAAATAAACTTCGAGTCCTTATCGGCAGCAAGCGCCTCTTCGATCATCGCCATCACGGGTGTTGCGCCGACGCCCCCCGCGATGAACAGGAACTTGTCCTCTTCATGGTTTAACAGGAAGTCCCCTGCCGGTGCGCTCAGTTCAAGCGTGTCGCCGACTTTGACATCGTCGTGCATGTAGTGTGAAACGACTCCGGATGTTTCGCCGGAACCTTCTTTTTTAACTGCAAACTGAAGGCCTTCGTCAGTGCTGATCGAGCAGATTGAATAGTGGCGGAGCGCTTCATTCGGATAATCCGTCGGGTTGACTTTGACTGTGATGTACTGACCGGCCCGCAGATCGTATTCAACAGTGTCGTTCTTAACTGTGTAACGGACGATATCGTCGGATAGATGATCTTTTTTCACCACTTCAAACGGAACAAATCCGTCCCAGTCGGCATTCTGATACATGCCGTTTTCAACGTCGATGAAGATCTGTGCGATTTCGCCGTAGTACTCTTCCCATGCGTCCATGATTTCAGGTGTCGCCGCATCTCCCAATACTTCCTTGATACCGATCAGCAGGTTTTCGCCGACAATCGGGTAGTGTTCAGGTTTGACATTGAGTGCGCGGTGTTTGTGCGCAATGCCGATGACCGCCGGTACGATCGCTTCAAGATTGTCGATATGACGCGCCGCCTGCAGTACTGTGAATGCAAGTGCTTTCGGCTGGTCACCGACTTTCTGATTCGTCTGGTTGAACATATCCAGCAGTTCCGGATGTTTTTCAAACATTGTCTGATAGAAAACTTTTGTAATTGTTGTACCGTGCTGCTCTAACGCCGGTACCGTCGCTTTAATAATCTCTTTTTTATGATATTCCATGAAAACGCTCCCTTGTTTAAGATATATATTTAATACACCTTTAATGATAAAGGGTGAAAGTGTTAATATCAAGCAAATGTAACAATTTTCACAAAGATGTCATAGTTTATTAATCATTCGAAATCCGGCCGTTTCGTGGTAATATATATAGTATGAGGTGGATAAAATGAAGTTGACAATGTACACTGATTATTCATTGAGAGTGCTGATGTATCTCGGCACCAGGGACCCTGATGAAAAAGTCCAGATAGATGAAATATCCGAGTATTATAATATATCTAGAAACCATCTGACGAAGGTGGTGCATAACCTCGCGAAGCTTGACTACATACATACTGTGCGTGGTCGCGGCGGAGGGATTATGTTAAAATATAAACCAGAAGAATTGAACGTCGGGCAGATCGTCAGAAACACGGAGGATAATTTCTATATCGCCGAATGTTTCAGACCCGACAATGAATGTGTACTGACACCGGTCTGCGGACTGCAGTATGTTTTAAATGATGCACTGAACAACTACATCAGCACATTAGATCAATACACTCTTTTAGATATACTACCTAAAGCACTAATGAGGTGAGCCAATGAATGGAAGTTTAATAGTAAAGCTGATGGCGGGACTCCTGCCCGTTGCACCGATTACAGCGGATATGCTTGAAGAGGATCCGGCATATGAAACCGGCGCTTCAAGCGAGGACGGCGGCGGTGAAGCCGATTCAAGATATGCGGATTATGAGGGGCCGACGATGGAAGAGGAAGTCGCGGCTTATTCAAGCTCCACCCCCACCATCAAAGGGATGGACAGCATAAATATCCAGGTCGGGGATAATTTCGACCCGATGGCCGGCGTCTATGCGCTCGATAATACCGACGGTGATATTACCGGCAACATCCAGGTGTCCGGCAACAACGTCGACACTTCGAGCCCCGGCAGCTACACCGTCAATTACAGAGTCGAAAACAGCGGCAACGGCTGGTTCGAATACACGAGACAGATCACCGTCTCCGATGCGCCGACCGATTCCGTACCTATGGTGCCGCCGACCGAAGAACAGCTGACCGGCGAATCGTCAGATGACGGCGGGAACGGCGAAACGACCGATGTCCAGTTCAAAAACATGGATGACACGACAATCAGCGCCGGTTCCGAATTCGATCCGAAAAACGGCATCCAGATTCTCGACACCGACGGCATCGACATTACACACACCGCCTACATTTCCGGCGAAGTCGACACCGAGTCGCCCGGCGAGTACACAATCGCATACGCCGTCTTCGACCAGTTCGAAAATCCGCATGCCTACGCCCGTACCATCACAGTCCAATAGTTTTTATAAAATAAACCCCGATGTCCTTTTGTGAGGATATCGGGATTTTTGTCGGCCGCGGGAGTGCGGGTGCGGAGTTTGGATGAGGCTTAAATTTCTGGCGGCTTCACGCGCGCGGCTGTTTGGTGTGCTGATAACCTGAAATTTCT
>DEQG01000073.1:0-2637 GCA_002360325.1 Salinicoccus sp. UBA3372
GTATCGCCCTCTTTGATGTTCGTCACATCGTGGCTGCCCCGTGACATCTGCCCGAGCGCCTCGATCGGTTCACCCTGGGAACCTGAAGCGATGATGACCGTTTCATTTTTAGGATAGTCCTTTATTTCATGAATCGGTACAAGCAGCCCTTCGGGAATATCGAAGTATCCCAGATTTCTCGCCGTCTTGAATGAGCTTTCAAGAGTACGGCCTAAAAACGAAACTTTACGCTTTGTCTTTACAGCATTGTTCAACACCTGCTGAATTCTGACAAAGTTCGAAGCATAACATGACACGATGATGCGTCCGTTGGCTTTATAGAAACCGTCCAATATCTGGTCCTCCACTACATTTTCTGCAGTGTTGTAACCCGGCTTCTCTGCTTCGGTGGAGTCACTGATCAGTGCCAGTACACCTTTCTCCCCGGCAATTTCATACATCTTCGCCATATTGTAGCGGTAGTCGCCTGTCAGGCTCTGGTCAAACTTGAATTCTCCGGTATAGACGATGGAGCCGTATTTTGTTTCAAGGCTCACACCGTATGCATCGGGGATGCTGTGACTGACTTCAAAGAAGTTCATCGCTACGTTTTTAAATTTCATTTTTGACTTGCTGTTTATAGTGTAAAACTTAACTTTCTTATTGACCCCTTTTTGCTTAAGGCGGTCTTTGACGAGTGCCAATGTTAATTTAGATCCGTAGATCGGCACATTCAGTTCTCCGGCAATATAAGGGATTGCACCGATGGCATCTTCATGTCCATGGCTTAAAAATATCCCTTTTAATTTGTTTTTATTTTCTTTTATATAGGAAATATCGGGGATGACAATATCGACACCCAACATTTCATCTTCCGGAAACATCAGTCCTGCATCCAAGATGAACATCTCGTCATCCACTTCGACGATATACATGTTTTTGGCAATCTCGCCAACGCCGCCGAGCGGAATGATTTTGATATTTCCTGCACCTGTTTTTGCTGAATTCAAAACTTTACCTCCTAATATCACTTGAAAGTGGCATGATAATGCTTGCCATCAATCGTAATGTGAGTGAGCTCCACGCCTTTTGTATCATATCTTGTCTCCTGAACATTACGGAGCTCCAGATGATCGATATTTCTGTCATCTGCAGGCAGCTCTTTCAAATATGTTCCTAAATCCAAATCTTCGAAAATGATTTTCACTTCATGATTTTCTTTAATTCTAAGCTGTCCTTCAATATTAAATTCTCTGTCATTCAAAATTAAAGTGTCAAAAATCATTATTTATCCTCCTGTTTCTTATCTTCCATCATCGCTTTCCTGGAAGCATTTACGCGTCCCTGATTATCGATATTGATTACTTTGACAAGGAACTGGTCGCCGATTTTCGCGACATCTTCAACATTTTTAACATGTTTCGTATCCATGTTTGAAATATGCACAAGAGCGTCTTTGCCCGGGAATATCTGTACGAAAGCACCGAATTTCTCAATGCGTTTCACTTCACCCATATACACCTGTCCGACTTCTGCGACACGTGTCAGGTCTTCAATGATTTTTCTCGCTTTTGAAATCATCTCAGGATCGCTGTGTCCTATGAATACTGTACCGTCTTGTTCAATATCCAGTTTAGCACCTGTTTCATCGATGATTTCATTGATCTTTTTACCGCCCGGTCCAATGACATCGCGGATCTTATCCGGATTGATCTTCATGACTTCCACTTTCGGCGCGTAGCGGGAAAGAGTTTCTCTCGGCTCGCCGATTGTTGCAATCAGGTTGTCGAGTATTGCAAGTCTTCCGAGTCTTGCCTGCTCAAGCGCTTCTTTCAGAATGCTTTCGCCGAGGCCGTCAATCTTGATATCCATCTGGATCGCAGTGATGCCTTTTTTTGACCCTGCAACTTTAAAGTCCATATCTCCAAGGGCATCTTCCATACCTTGTATGTCGGAAAGGATTGTATAGTTCCCGCCTTTTTTGACCATCCCCATCGCTATACCGGCAACAGGCGCCTTGATCGGCACACCTGCGTCCATCAGTGCGAGTGTGGATGCACAGATCGATGCCTGTGAAGATGAACCGTTCGATTCCAGAACTTCGGAAACGACACGGATTGTGTACGGGAATTCCTCAGCACTCGGTATCACCTGTAGCAGTGCACGTTCACCCAGTGCACCGTGTCCGATTTCACGGCGTCCCGGTCCGCGGATCGGTCCTGTTTCACCGACTGAGAAATGCGGGAAGTTATACTGGTGCATGAAGCGTTTCTGTTCTTCGGCGCCAAGCCCGTCAATGATCTGATACTCACCCAGACCGCCGAGTGTTGCAACTGTCAGCGCCTGTGTCTGGCCGCGTGTAAATAAGCCGGAGCCATGTGCTCTCGGAAGCAGGCCGACCTGTGAATCAAGCGGTCTGATTTCATCAGGCTTACGGCCGTCAGGACGAGTTTTCTCCTCGGTAATGAGACGGCGCACTTCCGCTTTAAGCAGTTCATCGATTATGCTGCCCGCTTCTTTGACCGTTTCCTCATAGTCTTCACTTTCTTCGTCGAACGTTTCGAGTATGCTGTCCTTGGCATTTGTGATGCCTTCTTCACGCGTTTGTTTGTCAACTTCCTGAATAGCATCGTATAGACCGTGTGTCTTCACTTTTTC
>DEQG01000073.1:2807-3059 GCA_002360325.1 Salinicoccus sp. UBA3372
CTCGATTCAACCATGTTTACAGCATCTTTAGTACCTGCAACCTGCAGATCAAGCTCTGAATTCTCCATTTCTTCAGCTGAAGGATTGATGATGAACTTGCCGTCAACAAGCCCGACAGTAGCACCTGCAATCGGCCCTTCGAATGGAATATCACTTACACTGAGGGCAAGTGATGAACCGAGCATTGCCGCCATCTGCGGTGAAGCGTCCGGATCTACGGACAGCACCATTGAGATGACCTGCACGTCTCTT
>DEQG01000073.1:3238-5766 GCA_002360325.1 Salinicoccus sp. UBA3372
CCGATATCTTTAGGGGCCTTTGATGCCGTCGCAGTCGAAAGCACCACCGTATCGCCGTATCTGACAAGTACCGAGCCGCTCGCCTGCTTTGCCATTTCACCGTATTCAACTATTAGATCATGTTTACCCATTGTTGTTTTATATATCTTTTTTTCTGATCCTGTCATGTTCAATATTCTCTCCTTAGTATGACTACTTATTAATAATCATATCACTTTTACTTTAAAATATATATAAAAAAAGGGCATATCCTTTTAGGATATGCCACATGTGATTAACGGCGCAAGCCAAGCTTTCCGATTAATTCACGGTATCTATGAACATCTTTTCCACGAAGGTAAGTCAGTAAGTGTTTACGACGACCAACCATCTTCAAAAGACCACGTCTTGAGTGATGATCTTTCTTGTGCATTTTCAAATGCTCGTTCAATGAGTTAATCTCATCTGTAAGTACAGCAATCTGTACTTCCGGAGAACCTGTATCTGTTTCGTGTACGCGGTACTCCTGAATCAGTTCATTTTTGCGTTCTTGTGAAATAGCCATTAAGAAACGCCTCCTTTATTATTATTCACCTGTATCCGAGCAACAGTTGGAGTGTCTGAAAGCCAAGATAAGGTACTCAGATCATTATACACATGTCAGTCTATATCTTCAAGTAGTTTTATCGCATCTTCACGGTCTATTTCCATCTGCCCGACAAGCTCATCCACACCGTCGAATTTCTCTTCGCCGCGGATATAATGATGGAAGTAGATTGTCACCGATTCACCGTATATGCTCTCATTGAAATCAAAGAGGTGCACTTCGATGATCGGTTTCGTTATATCATCATGGAAAGTCGGTTTGACACCGATATTGCCGACACCTTTATGGATTTCATCCGTCGAGTGTACTTTCAAAGTGACGGAATAAACACCGTTTTTAGGCAGGAAATACCTGAAATCCGCTTCAATGTTCGCGGTCGGAAAACCGATCGTCCGGCCTCTTTTCTCACCCTGCACCACTACACCTGAAATCGTATACGTTCTGCCGATCAGTTTATTCGCATCTTCAAGCTGTCCGTTCGAGAGATTCGTGCGGATCTGTGTCGTTGATACTTTTTCATCGGTAAAGGCATATTTCCCTACAATGGTCGTGTTGAATTCGGTATATTCGGTTAAGTTCGTCGTGTTGCCCCTGCCTCTTGCACCATATGTATAATCGAATCCCGAAATCAGCTCACTCACATTCGCGCCGATGATATACTTTTGGACAAAGTCATCCGGCTCGAGCTTTGCAAGCTTACTCGAGAAGTTGATGATGAATACATAGTCTATGCCCATGGATTCGAACATTTCGAGTTTGATTTCAAGCGGTGTAAGATAAGTTGTCCTTTGAAATTTCGGATTCAACACCACCGACGGGTGTGGATCAAATGTCATAATGCCTTTTTTCAATTTTTTTTCTTCAGCAATTTCAGCCATTTTGTTGATCACTTTTAAATGACCTCGGTGAAGACCGTCAAAAAAACCGATCGCTGTCGCACTTTTTTCCAGCTCTTCCAGACCGGCATCATCTGTATAATTCAGTTGAATAATTTCCATTACAATCGCCTCTTAATTATAGTCTATTGAACATCTTATAAGGTTTCAATTCATCTTTCTTCTGTGGATGCTGATGATACATTCCAATAGGTTTGCCATGTTTCAGAAATACGATATATTTATCTTTTTGGCTGACCATTTCCATAATATCAGATTTCATCAGTTTCTGCCCATGCTGTACTTTAAAAAGTAGATTTTCATCATCAATCTCCAATAGATTTTCTTCGCTGATTATATCTTTGACCGGCTGCAGGCGCTCTTTCTTTTGCTCATCTTCAAGCGCTCCGAGACCGTCCAGTGTGACCGTGTCGCTGATAGTGAAACCGCATGAAACCGTTCTGACAAGACCGGACATGTGTGCAGGCACGCCGAGCACACGTCCGATATCGACGGCGAGCGTCCGGATATATGTCCCTTTGGAACATGTAACATCAATGTTGAACTTGACTGTGGAACCATCGAATACGATTTCGCCGGTCCTTTCAACTTCCCTGATGAATACCGTCTTGACGGGCCGTTCAACCGGTTCACCGCTCCTTGCATACTCATACAATTTTCTGCCATCCACTTTCACCGAGGAATATAGAGGCACCTGCTGGTCATATTCTCCAATAAAAGACTGTATCGCCTGATCCACAGCTTCATCGGACAGAGAATCCATCTTTCTGGTATCCGTGACTTCACCGTATGCATCTTCAGTATCTGTGGCAATGCCGAGTGTCACTTCCGCACTGTACGATTTATCCTTCATCTGCATGTACTCGGTAAGCTTTGTCGCTTCGCCGACGACAATCGGCAGTACGCCTGTGACTTCCGGATCAAGCGTACCCGTGTGCCCCACTTTTTTCATATGTAATATTTTACGCATCTTATAGACGACATCATGGCTCGTAAGCCCTTTTTCCTTGAATATAGGAAATACACCATTATACATTTTATCACCC
>DEQG01000073.1:5843-7154 GCA_002360325.1 Salinicoccus sp. UBA3372
TATTCAATGGAACTGTCATATTTGAATTCAAGTTCTGGTGCTTTTCTCAAGCGGATTTCCTTGGCCACTTCAGAGCGCAACAGGCCTTTTGCCCGGTTCAGCCCTTCTGCGACCTGTTCTTTGTTGTCGTTTAATGAAGTATAGTAAATCGTTGCAGTTTCCAGTTCTTTGGTCACTTCGACTTCTGTCACAGTCACCATGCCGATATCACTGTCGTCCACTTTGGTTCTCAAAGCTTCACTGACCACTTTTTTTACTTCTTCAGCAACTCTTTCGTTTCTGTTAGACATCTAATCACCTTTCAATCTCTACCATGATATAAGGTTCAATCTGGTCGCCCTCTTTGATATCGTTGAAGTTTTTAATGGTGATACCGCACTCGTATCCTGCAGCCACTTCTTTGGCGTCATCCTGATATCTTTTCAGCGTATCCAGTTCACCTTCATAAATCACTATACCCTCTCTGATGATTCTAACACCTGAATCACGGGTGATTTTACCGTCAGTGACGTATGAACCTGCAATCGTACCAATTTTGGATACTTTATAGATTTGTCTGACTTCCACGTTTCCGATGATCTGCTCTTCATATTCAGGATCGAGCATGCCTTTCATCGCCTGTTCGATTTCTTCGATCACTTTATAGATGACACGGTGCAGTCTCATATCGATCTTTTCCTGCTCCGCCGCTTTTTTGGCATTTGTATCCGGACGTACATTGAAGCCGATGATGATTGCATTGGAAGCATTCGCCAGTGTGACGTCGGATTCGTTGATGGCACCTACACCTGTGTGGATGATGCGTACATTGACGCCTTCAACATCTATTTTCAAGAGGGATGCACTCAATGCTTCGACAGAACCCTGTACATCACCTTTGATGATGATGTTGAGGTCTTTCATTTCCCCTTCTTTCATCTGTTCAAACAGATTATCAAGGCTGACTTTCTGTGTCTGTTCACGGTCGCGGACGATTTGTTCGCTCTGTCTGGATTCACCGATCGAACGTGCTTTCTTGTCATCTGCGAACACTACAAAACGGTCACCTGCAAGAGGCACTTCGTTCAGGCCTGTAATTTCAACAGGTGTTGACGGTCCTGCACTCTTGATTCTCTGGCCGAGATCGTTGACCATCGCACGCACTTTACCGTAAGTGTTTCCGACAACAAGTGAATCGCCGACATTCAAAGTACCGTGCTGTACAAGTAGTGATGCAGCCGGTCCTCTTGATTTATCCAGTTCAGCTTCAATGACTGTACCGATTGCCGGACGGTCGCTCTTCGTTTTCAACTCCTGCATTTCTCCGACAAG
>DEQG01000073.1:7229-11801 GCA_002360325.1 Salinicoccus sp. UBA3372
GGAACGAAAATTGTGTCGCCGCCCCAGTCTTCCGGGTACAGGCCGTGTTCACCCAGCTCTGTCATAACACGGTCAGGGTTTGCTGTCGGCTTATCGATTTTGTTGACCGCAACAATGATCGGTACTCCTGCGGCTTTAGCGTGGTTCAATGCTTCAATCGTCTGAGGCATGACACCGTCATCCGCCGCAACAACCAATACCGTAATATCAGTGACCTGTGCACCGCGTGCGCGCATCGTCGTGAATGCTGCGTGTCCCGGTGTATCCAGGAAGGTGATCTTCTTGCCATTCGATTCAATCTGGTATGCACCGATATGCTGGGTGATGCCGCCCGCTTCTCCGGCCGTCACTTTAGTTTCACGGATCGAGTCAAGAAGTGTTGTCTTACCATGGTCGACGTGGCCCATGATTGTAACGACACTCGGTCTTTCCTCAGTCAGTGATTCTTCGTCAAGTTCAAAGTAATTCTCAAGATCAGCAGCATCTTCATTGACTTCTTCTTCGGCAGTGAAACCGTAGTTGTCTGCAATGATTTCCACTGATTCTTTCTCAAGTGACTGGTTGATGTTGGCAACGATGCCGAGCATGAACAGATCCTTGATTACAGTAGAAGCATCCGTGCCGATTTTCTCTGCAAGTTCACCAACTGTAACACCTTCTTCATAAGTGAACACTTTTTGTTCTGATGCAGTGTTCCGTTCTTCCTTCGACTCCTGTTTTTTGGAATCTTTCTTCCGATTCTTCTGCTGATTTTGTTTCTGCTGCTTATTTTTATTGCTCTGATTTCTCTTCTGTTTGTTGTTCTGAGGCTTCTTGCCTGACTGGGCATTTTGCTGAGGCTTTTTGTCAGCGCCTGACTTGTTGTCTTTTGATGACTTTTTAAAGTGCTTATCCAGCATAGGAATTTCGTTGTCTTCCAAAGAACGCATATGGCTGTTGACTTCTATACCTTCTTTGCGAAGAAATTCCATCACTTCTTTACTTGTCAGATTATTATTCTTGGCATATTCATGGATTCGGATTTTACTCATTGAATCACTTTCCTTTCTCAAAAAGGTCGATGCACTTATTGGCAAAACCTTTATCTGTGACAGCTAGTACTACACGATTTTCACTTCCTGTAGCTATGCTCAGTTCTCTTTTATTATATTTTTTTATTAAATAAACTTCATAATATGCAGCTTTATCAGTAACCTTTTTAAATGTTGATGCCCCTGCGTCTTCTGCGATGAAAACGACTTTGGCATTTTTGTTCCTGATTGCTTCTACAGTGCGCTCTTCACCGTTTACGAGTTTGCCGGCTTTTGTGATCAGGCCGAGCAGGTTCAGAATTGGATCCTTCATCGCTTTGGAATATCCTCCCTGTATATGAGCCTGATGATCTCGTCATATATGGGCGCCACTTCCTCGCTTGAATGGCCCAGCTTTCTCTCGAGAACCTTTTTCTCACGGGCTGTTTCAACTTTTTCAAGATCTTTGACGACATAACTGCCGCGCCCGTTTTTCTTTCCTGTCGGGTCGACGAAAATCTCGTCCTCCTTATTTACAACGATGCGGAGCAGTTCTTTTTTTGGATACATCTCATTGGTCAATATACATTTCCTAAGTGGAACTTTTCTTGCCATGTTATCACCCATTAAAATTAATGTTTTTATTCTTCTTCAACGAGGCCTTCTTCTATAGCATCCGATTCACTTTTTATATCGATTTTCCAGCCGGTCAATTTTGCGGCAAGCCGTGCATTCTGACCTTTTTTACCGATTGCAAGTGATAATTGGTTGTCCGGGACGATGACGACAGTGGACTTGTTTTCTTCATCCACCTGAACATCGACGACCTGTGACGGGCTCAGTGCATTTCTTACAAATACTTTAGGATCCGTATCCCACAGGACGATATCTATTTTTTCACCGGACAGTTCATTTACGACTGCCTCGACTCTCGCTCCTTTGGCGCCGACACATGAACCGACGGCATCGACATCCGTATTTTCAGCATGGACGCTGATTTTGGAACGTTCGCCGGCTTCCCGTGCAACACTCATGATTTCAACTGTACCGTCATAAATTTCAGGCACTTCTTTTTCAAAAAGACGTTTGAGCAGATTCGGATGTGTACGTGATACAAAAATCTGAGGGCCTTTCGTCGTCTGCTCGACTTTATTCACATAGACTTTCAGACGTTCGTTCGGACGGTACACTTCGTTCGGAATCCTTTCCGACTCACTCAGTACAGCATCCGTCCGGCCGAGCTGGATATAGACGAAACGATGGTCGACCCTGTCGATCAGACCAGTCATGACTTCATCTTCCTTGTCGACGAATTCTTCATACAGGATGCCGCGTTCTGCATCTCTCAGTCTCTGCATCACTGCCTGCTTCGCAGCCTGCGCTCCGACACGGTTGAAGTCTTTCGGTGTGACATCTTCATCGTACGGGTCGCCGATTTCATATGCAGGGTTGACCGTGCGTGCCGTGTCAAGATCGACTTCCGCCGTCTCGTCCTCGACTTCTTCCACTACATCTTTTCTTGAAATCACGCGGTAGCTGCCATTTGTAAGATTTAAATCCACTTTGACATTTTTATGCTGGGTATAGTTCTTTTTATAAGCAGTAAGCAGTGCTGCTTCGATTGTTTCTATCAGTATTTCTCTTGGAATGCTTTTTTCCTTTTCAAGGTAGTCCATAGCATTCAATAATTCTTGATTCACAGCCTATCTCCTCCAATCAGATTAATACTGCTTTTCTTAAAGTAGCGATTTTTTTACGTTCAATAGAGATTGTTTTCTTTTTGGCCTTATCTTTATATTCAACCGTGACAGTGTCCTCGTCGTATGATTTCAATACGCCGGTCCATTCTTTTTCACCGTTGATATGCTGGTATGTCTTAACATATATACCATTGTCCATGGTCAGTTCCAGATCGTCATCATTTTTTATCGGACGTTCAGCCCCCGGCGAGGAAACATCCAGAAAGTATGCACCTTTGATAATCTCCAGTTCATCCAGTTTTTCGCTGACCACTTCACTCGCAGCAGCACAATCCTCTAAAGTAATACCACCCTTTTTATCCAGGTATAATCTTAGAAAGTGGTCTTTACCTTCTTTGACGAACTCCACTTCGATCAATTTGAAATTCAGTTTCTCTACTAATGGAGCAGCATTGTCAAAAACCTTTTGTTCAGTATGATTCATGTTCAAATCGCCTCCTTTAAACGTAAGAAAAGAACGGGCGGACCCGTTCTTCTCCATGTGCAATGAGTATTAATATCATTAATATAATACCATAATTGCAATTGTTATGCAAATTCATCAGATGTCGAATATTGACAGCTGTGCTTTATCCGGCAGGTGTTCAAGCGTACCGAGCTCCGTCAGATATTCAACGACCTTCTGTGCGACCCCGCCGCGTTTGTTCAGATCTTCTTTTGAAATGAACGGTTCTTCTTCGCGGGTCTCAACGACACGCCTTGCTACGTTAGCACCAAGGCCCGGAACAGCGATGAACGGCGGTATGAGGCCGTCTTCTGTAATCTTGAATTCAAAGGCTTCCGACTTCTCGACATCCACCGGATGCATCTTGAATCCTCTGTGAGCCATCTCATTCGCAATTTCCAGAACGATGAGTGTATCTTTTTCTTTTTTGGACAGTTCATGGAAATTGCTGTTCATCTCTTTTATTCTGTGACGGATCGTCGATTTATCCTTGACCATGGTAAGCAGGTCAAAGTCGGATGCACGTACTGTAAAGTAGCTCGCATAGTAATACAGCGGGTAATGCACTTTGAAGTACGCGATACGGACGGCCATCAGTACATATGCTGCGGCGTGCGCTTTTGGGAACATGTACTTTATTTTCTTACATGATTCGATGTACCAGTTTTCAACACCGTTATCCCTCATCGCCGCTTCATGTTCTTCGGTCAGACCTTTACCCTTCCTCACCTTCTCCATGATGTTGAAGGCAAGTGAAGGTTCGAGCCCTTTGTACATCAGGCTGACCATGATATCGTCACGGCACCCGATGACGTTCGACAGATCGCATGTCCCGCTGCGGATCAGATCCTGGGCGTTGCCCAGCCATACATCCGTTCCGTGGGACAGTCCTGAAATCTGGACGAGCTCACTGAAAGTCGAAGGTTTTGTATCTTCCAGCATCTGGCGGACGAAACCTGTACCAAACTCCGGCACGCCGAGTGTACCTGTTTTACAGACGATTTCATCTTCCGTGACGCCGAGTGTTTCAGGTGAACTGAACAGCCCCATCGTCTCTTCATCATCCGTCGGCAGAGTTGTCGGGTCGATGCCTGACAAGTCCTGCAGCATGCGGATCATCGTCGGATCATCATGTCCGAGTATATCCAGCTTCAGCAGGTTGTTGTCGATCGAATGGAAATCGAAGTGTGTGGTTTTCCATTCCGCTTCGATATCATCCGCCGGGAACTGTATCGGGGTAAAGTCGAATATATCCATATCGTCAGGCACAACGATAATACCGCCCGGGTGCTGGCCGGTCGTCCTCTTGACGCCCGAACACCCTTTGACAAGACGGTCGATCTCAGCACCGCGTTTT
>DEQG01000073.1:11889-12413 GCA_002360325.1 Salinicoccus sp. UBA3372
GTACCCGCTCTGAATACATAATCTTCACCAAACAGCTCTTTCGTATAGTTATGCGCTTTCGGCTGATAGTCACCGCTGAAGTTCAAGTCGATATCCGGCACTTTGTCACCTTTGAATCCAAGGAATGTCTCGAACGGAATGTCCTGACCCTCCTTAATGAGTTCAGCACCGCATTTATCACATGATTTGTCGGGCAGGTCGTATCCGGAAGATACACTGCCGTCCGTAAAGAACGTCGTATCTTTACAGCCGGGACAGATGTAGTGCGGCGGCAGCGGGTTCACTTCCGTAATTTCCGTCATGGTCGCGACAAAGCTGGAACCGACGGAACCACGGGAGCCGACCAGATAGCCGTCATCCAGAGACTGTTTGACGAGCTTCTGACTGATCAGGTAAATGACACTGAATCCGTTGCCGATGATGCTGTCGAGCTCTTTTTCTATTCTCTCGACTACAATTTCAGGCAGGTCTTCGCCGTACAGTGCTTTAGCATTGTTGTAGCTCATATCCCTGATTTCATCATT
>DEQG01000073.1:12518-13315 GCA_002360325.1 Salinicoccus sp. UBA3372
TTTCTTCTTGTTGCTTCATCAAGGAACGAGAAATCTTCATACATTTCAGCTGTTGAACGGAAATGCGCTTCAGGCAGGTTGCCCCGGCTGAGCGGGTTCCCCGGGTTACTTTTCACAAGGATTTCACGGCACAGTTTATCCGATTCATCCAGATAATGGACGTTCCCTGTCGCTACAACCGGTTTATCAAGCTCTTCCCCGACTTTGATGATGTTCGTGATGATCTCTTCCAGTGTCTCTTCACTTCTGACAATTTCACGGTCGAGCAGCCTTCTGTAGAGCGGCTTAGGAAATACTTCCAGATAATCATAAAATTCTGCGATATCTTTTGCGTCATCATAAGGCTTCTGCATCATTGCAGTAAATACTTCCCCCTGGTCGCACGCACTGCCGACCAGTATGCCTTCTCTGTATTTCTCAAGGACGTCCTTACGTATTCTCGGCATTTTGTAGAAGTTGTCCGTCAGTGACCAGGACACGATCTTGAACAGGTTTTTAAGTCCTTCCTGCGTTTTCACAAGCAGTGTCACATGGCTCGGCATCGAGCGTTTATATGCATCCCTGGTCATGAGCCTGTCGTTGATATCCTTATGGTTCATGACATTGAGCTGTTTCAGCTGGTACAGCATCTTGATGAAGATGTAGGCTGTCGCTTCCGCATCATAGATTGCCCGGTGGTGCTGCGTGAGTTCGACATTATATTTTTTCGCCAGTATGTTCAGCCCGTGCTTTTTAAAATCTGTGTTGACCGTCCTCGACAGCTCGAGAGTATCGATGACTCCGTTCTCATAGCTTCC
>DEQG01000011.1:0-1379 GCA_002360325.1 Salinicoccus sp. UBA3372
GAAAGAATTCCTGAACGTGTCGTCCATGCCAGAGGCTTTGGTGTACATGGTGAATTTGAAGTTTATGAATCATTGGAAAAATATACAAAAGCAAAATTTCTGACTGAACCCGGAAAGAAAACACCTGTCTTCACAAGGTTCTCCACTGTGGCGGGAAGCCGGGGCTCCATGGATATACCACGTGACGTGCGCGGCTTTGCCACAAAATTCTATACTGAAGAAGGTAACTACGACCTGGTCGCCAACAATATGCCTGTGTTCTTCATGCAGGACGCGATCAAGTTTCCTGACATGGTACATGCAGTCAAACCTGAACCGCATAATGAAATACCTCAGGCAGCTTCAGCGCATAATACATTCTGGGACTGGGTATCTCAAAATACGGAAAGTGCCCACATGGTCATGTGGCTGATGAGCGACCGTGCCATTCCGAGAAGCTTCAGCATGATGGAAGGTTTCGGCGTCCATACATTCAGACTCGTCAATGCAGAAGGCAAGAGCCACTTCGTCAAATTCCACTGGAAACCTGTAGACGGTATGCACCAGGTGCTATGGGACGAAGCCCAGATCATCAATGGTAAAAACATTGACTTCAACCGTCAGACACTGTGGGAAAATATAGAAAATGGTCATCCTGCAGAATTTGAGCTGGGACTCCAGATCATCGATGAAGAAGATGAGTTCAAGATGGATTTCGATATTTTGGATCCGACAAAACTGTGGCCGGAAGAAGATGTGCCTGTACAGATCGTCGGTAAAATGACATTGAACCAAAATGTCGAAAACTACTTTGCAGAGACAGAGCAGGTCGCTTTCCACCCGGGCAGTGTCGTTCCCGGCATCGACTTTTCAAATGATCCGCTGCTGCAGGGCAGATTATTCTCATACACGGATACACAGCTGATCCGTCTGGGCGGGCCGAATTTCCACCAACTGCCGATCAACCGGCCTTTAGCCGGTTTCACAAACAACCAGCGCGACGGCTATGGCCAGATGTCCATTCATAAAGGACAAACGGCACATCATAAAAACTACATGAATGATAATCAGCCGGAACCGCTCAGTCCGGAAGAAGGCGGTTATGAACACTATCAGGAAAAAGTCGAAGGCAGAAAAATCCAGGCAAGACATGAAAGTTTCAAAGACCATTTCAGCCAGGCGAAAATGTTCCTGAACTCACTCTCCAAGCCTGAGCAGCAACATCTCTATGATGCCTTCAGCTTCGAGCTCGGAAAATGTGATATGGAAATCAGAAATATTGTGCTGAAAGAACTGATCAATAAGATCGACCGTAACCTCGCAGAATATGTGGCAGATCATACCGGTGCAGAATTGCCGGCCGAAAACGCGGAGTCGACTTATGAGAAAAGTTCACCTGC
>DEQG01000011.1:1440-2840 GCA_002360325.1 Salinicoccus sp. UBA3372
ATCACGCCGGACGTTACAGAAGATACGCTTAAAGAAACAAGAACCAAACTTGAAGAAAAAGGCCTTCAGGTCAAATTCATCTCAGATAAGATCTACACGATCGGCGGTACCACAATTGATGAAACACTGGATACTGTGCATTCAGTCCTCTTCGATTCAATCATCATAATCAGTGGTGAAGAAGATCTTCAGGCACCGATAATCGAACAGCTGGAAATTGCCTTCAAGCATAAAAAAGCCATCGGCTTCGGCGGCAATCCATCGTTCGCAAACCTGTCATTCTCAGAAAATGATAAAGGTGTCTCCAATATAGAAACGGAACTGGACAGTTTCCTTGAAGACGTTAAAAATCACAGAGTATGGGACAGATAACTTGTTTACGATTGGAGAGCTCCTGAAAAAGGAGCTCTTTTTTATTTTCAGCGGGATGAAAGAAATGTCAAGATACGTGGGCATCCCTGTACTCCTGGACGGTCTGGATGAACTTGTTCATCGCTGTCGTCATATAAGTATCCTTATGCCAGATGAAATCTGTGGAGATTTCACTGTATTCCGGGGACAGTTCATAACCGAACAGTTCTTCTCTTTCAAGTGCATCCTTTACCGTGGATTCTGGTACGAGACTGATTCCGAGGCCTGATTTTATACTGCCGAGAATCGTTTCCAGCGTACCGAATTCAACGATTGCAGCATCCTCCACTTTCTCGTCATGCAGCCATCTTTCAAGGTTTCTCCTGTAATTGCACCCCGGTTTGAACACAAGCATCGGCATGCCTTTCAATTCATCCAGGGTCGCGCCCCTGTCCCCGTATACAAGCATCAGTTTTTCTTTGAACAATTCCGCTCTGCTGATTGACGGGTGCTGGACAAAGCCGGAGACAAAAGCGCAGTCGAGCTTTTTATCCGCGACTTTTGCCGTAATTATATCGGTAACGTTGCTGTCGATGGACAATGACACCTCCGGGTAGGATCTGCGGAACATCGAAAGGATTGACGGCAGTCTGGTAATCGTTTCAACTGTGCCGATATCCAGCCTCCCCGAAGGCTGTTCTGTATCGTGGAATGCTTTATCTATATCGTTCATGGTTTTCATTATCTGTTCTGCATAACTCTGCAGCCTCCTGCCTTCTGAAGTCAACGTCGTCCCTTTTCTGTGACGCAGGAAAAGCTGTGTATTGAGCTCCGCTTCAAGCGACTTGATGCGGGAGGTCACATGTGACTGGACGTAATTCAAGGATTTAGCTGCACGGCTGATACTGCCATGTTTACTGACACTCAGGAAAATCCTCAAATCTTTGAATTCCATAAAATCGCCCCGTTCCTGTCATTTGAACAGTATTATACACAAAATCACTTTATAGATGTTAATGAAAAGCCTGTATAGCATAGAGTTCCAGTGA
>DEQG01000011.1:3018-6105 GCA_002360325.1 Salinicoccus sp. UBA3372
TCCGCCAGTGACCAAGAAGGCAGCCCTTGCCCCGCTGACATCACAAAAGATGACGGTGTATCTATAAATCAGATATACCGTCATCTTATCTTAGCCTGCGTATTTTTTTATCAATTCTTTATAAAATTCAATAGATTTCTCAAATGCTTCGACTTCGACATACTCATTCGGCTGGTGTGCCAGCGTTTCGATGCCGGGTCCGTAGATCAATGTCGGAATTTTACTGTCAGGATTCAATACGGACCCGTCTGTATAGTATGAAACACCTCCGACTGTCTCGTGTCCGGAAACTTCGAGCGCATCCTGGATGATGTCCGCCTCTTCTCCGGTCACCACCGTTGCCCGGTCAAGCAGTATCCTTGTTTCCACTTCCGGCTGGCCCTCTCCTGACAATAAACTGCTCAGTCTTTTATTAAATTCCTCGTACAGATCATCATGAACATTCGGCGTGACTGTGCGTATATCCACATTCAGCGTGCACTGGTCCGGGATGACGTTGGTCTGGATGCCGCCGGAAATCATATTGGCGGATACGCTGCTTTTACCGAGCGGTTCTTTTTCTTCCAGCCATTCTTCCTTCAATTCTTCGACCAGGCCGATCACTTTGCCCATTGCCTCGACAGCGTTGATGCCCTGCTCCGGCATCGCACCGTGTGCTGTTTTTCCGGTCAGTGAAACTTCGATCCACAGTGCACCTTTATGTCCGGCAACGACTTTCCCGCTTGTCGGTTCGGCAATCACAATCGCATCTACATTATCCATCCCTTCTGTCTTCACATAATGTGCCGCACCGACGGAATCGACTTCTTCACCGGCTGTAGCAAGAAACTCCACATCCCTTATCAGTTCGAAACCTTCTTCATGCAGTGATTCCAGGGCCAGGTACAATGCAGCAAGACCGCTTTTCATATCTGTCGTCCCTCTGCCGTACATTTTGCCGCCATCAACCTCTGCATCAAACGGGCCGTGCGCCCACTCCTGCGAACCGATCTTCACGGTATCCGTGTGACCGGACAACAGCAATCGTCCTTTATTTTCATCACTGCCCTTCAACGTCACAGAGAAATTGCTTCTGTTCTCTGAAAGGTCGGTCACTTCATATGGCAGGCCAACGGCTTCGCTCCTCTGTATGAACTGCTCCACCACTTGATGTTCGTTCCCCGGCGGATTTGTACTGTCAATTCTGATCAGTGACTGTAGAAATTCAATGTCCGTCTGCAAAAAATCACTTCCCTCTCGCTTTGAAATAAACTTCATCCTTATTTTCAGGCTGGAGGCTCGGACGCGTTGCTCTGAACAGTGAAATATCCTGCTTCGTCTCTCCGACAGTGACAAGTTCACTCAATACTTCGCCGACTGCACTTGAAAACTTGTAGCCGTGGCCGGAAAAGCCTGCAGCAATCGCAACGTGATCATGCTTCGGATGTTTATCGATGATGAAATTCTCATCCGGTGTATTCGTGAACAGGCATGTTTTTCCGACGTTGAGACTGCCGTTTGCCTTTTCCATATATTGACTCATGAACCCGCGTATATCCAATTCATCTTTTTCATATGTGCCGAATTCCTTATTGTAGTATGCCGGATCGATATCATCCCCATTATCATAACGGCCGATTTTAAACCCGCCGCTGTCGATGGACGGAAAACCATAATAGACGCCGGTCGGAACGTCCGCAAAGAAGCCTGGGAAGCTGTCCGCTTTGTACAGTTCATCGTCGGAATCAAACCATGCGATAGTCTGTCTGGATGGCTGGATGTTTATTTTCATATCCAGGTCTTCGAGTATCTTTTTATTCCATGCACCGCCGGAAATGATCAGTTTATCTGCTGTGAATGATTCTTTCGCGGTATCGACTTTGACTGAATCTTCATGGATATCGATGTTCGTTACCGGTGAATGGACTTTCAGTTCGGCACCTTTTTCCAGAGCGAGGCGTCTGAACATGCGTATACTGTTCTCAGAGAAAAGCATGCCCGCTTCCGGTTCATAACAGCCGATCTGGCCGTCAGGCACTTTGATGCCCGGCCATCTGGCATTGATTTCATCCGCTGACAATGTTTCATAGTTAAGCTTATATTTGTGACCGCCTTCGATTGCCGTCTGGACAAACAGTGATTCAGCCGGTCCATACGTTACGACGCCGGTTTTCATAAAAATTCGTTCATTCGTTTTAGCCTGGAGATCATTCCATAATTCCTGAGCGCGCAGTGCAAGCGGCACATATTCAAGACCTTCACCGCATGCGTGGCGGATCAGACGTGTCTGTCCTGCGTGACTGCCGTTCTCATGCGGCGGATCGAACGCATCAATCATCAATGTTTTTACTCCCTGCTCCGCCAGGTAATAGCCTGCTGCCATCCCCATGGATCCTGCGCCCACTACGATCACTTCATAATGCTTTGTCAATTCCATCACTCCCCGAGACATAAAATAATGCCGTAATATTTGTATATGGCCTCATTTTAATCGCTTACAACTATACATGTAAAATGATTATAAAAGATGATGGATATCTTTATTAGAGATACATGAACGCTTTGATGATGATAAAAATATAATAAAAGAGCAAAACCGATAAAATTTTGCTCTCTCAAACGCTATATTATTCCTGTGGTTCCGAAATTACACCACATGCGACCGGATCACCCGCATCACCTGACGGCTGTGATTCATAATCGTCTTCACCAGAATGGATGATCAGTGATGTACCTTCTGCCGTGTGCAGTGATGTTTCCACTTCTTCATCCAGAAGCGTGACGTTTTCAGCCGGCACTTCTGTTGATACAGTACCGTCTTCATCCACTTCTATATTCTCCAGGTCACCTGCGTGGGGGCCGTCCTCATGATCGAAACCATGTGATGCATCTGTCGGGTTGAAATGATCGCCGGCAGATTCAAAATCAGGACCTTCACACATACCTGCATTATGAATATGCATACCGTGCGTCCCCGGTTCCAGACCTTCAGCTTCCAGCTCAATCGTCAGTCCGTCATCCGCTTCAGTAAATGTCGCAGTGCCCATTTCCTCTTCATCGGTATCGTACATCGTCACGTCTACCTCTTCTGCAGCATCCTGCATTGCA
>DEQG01000081.1 GCA_002360325.1 Salinicoccus sp. UBA3372
CCCTTCGAATGGGCATGAACCTCGGTTTTCCAGGCACTTCGTGTCACCACCCCTTTCACCATCCAAAAAAACCGCCTCAACCCGAAAGTTGTGGCGGTTTCATCAAATCAAGATCATGCCCAGAAGTCTTTTAATAAGTTTGTCTGGTTACGGTCCGGACCAACGCTGAAGATTGAGACTTTGACGTCACATAATCTTTCAATTTCGCGCAGGTAGTTCAAAGCATTCTCAGGCAGTTCATCAAGGTGTTTCACGCCTGTAATGTCTTCCTTCCAGCCAGGAAGTTCTTGATAAACAGGTTTTGCGCGGTTAAGTGCACTCAAAGTTGCCGGGTATTCTGTAATTTCCTCACCATCAATTTCGTATGCGGTACAGATTTTCACAGTATCCAGTCCGCTCAATACGTCGATTGAATTCAGGGACAGGTCAGTAATGCCGCTTGCTCTTCTTGAGTGGCGGACAACGACAGAATCGAACCAGCCGACACGGCGTGGTCTGCCTGTCGTCGTACCGTATTCACGGCCGATTTCACGGATGTGTTCACCGCTGTCATCAAACAGCTCGGTAGGGAAGGGACCGTCACCGACGCGTGATGTATATGCTTTACATACGCCGACCACGTTCTTCACATTTGCAGGACCGACACCGCAGCCGACAGTTACGTTACCTGCAACCGGGTTGCTGGAAGTAACGAATGGGTAAGTACCGTGATCCACATCGAGCATGACGCCCTGTGCACCTTCAAATAAAACCTTTTCGCCATTTTGGAATGCGTCGTCCAAGATTTTTGCAGTATCTGTCACGTAGGGCGCCAGACGTTTCGCAGCTTCCATATACGGAATGTAAATATCTTCGAATTCAAAGCCTTCGTGACCGTACAAAGCTTTGAGCGTTTTATTTTTAATTTTCAAGTTTTCGTCCAGACGCTTTTTAAATACTTCTTCATCTATTAAATCAGCCATGCGGATACCGATACGCTGTACTTTGTCCACATAACACGGACCGATGCCGCGTTTTGTCGTACCGATCTTGTTTTCACCGCGTTCTTCCTCTTCACATTCATCCTGTGCAAGATGATACGGCAGAACAACTTGAGCTCTGTTGGATATGCGCAGGTTATCAACATTTATCCCGCGTTCAATCAGACCATCCAGTTCTTTGATGATGGATAGCGGGTCGATTACGACACCGTTGCCAACCAGGGACAGTTTGTCTTTATAGAAAATTCCTGATGGTACCAGATGCAATTTGTAAGTCTCGCCGCCAAACTGTATTGTGTGGCCTGCATTATTTCCACCGGAAAAACGTGCGATGATATTCGCATCTTCCGATAAGAAATCCGTTATTTTCCCTTTGCCTTCGTCTCCCCACTGCGTTCCAACTACTACTGTACCAGACATTTAAGAGCCTCCAATTTATTCAATAGAAATACCGTCTACATTTTACCAATATACTATATAATATGCAACAAAAAATACGAACGTTTTTATATGTACCATATAAAAACATTCGTAATTTTAGTTCGGAGGGATGTATCCATCTCCATAATCTCTAGTATCCTGGTCAAAAAAGGTACTATATGACTTATTGAATATTAAATTGACCGTACCTGTCGGACCGTTACGGTGCTTGGCGAGAATGATCTCGATTTCGTCCTGTTCCTTCTGTGCGCCGGCGCTTTCTTCCTCGCCGTCACCGCGGGTATAGTAGTCTTCCCTGTACAGGAATGCCACAATATCCGCATCCTGCTCGATCGAACCCGATTCACGCAGGTCACTCATCATCGGACGTTTATCCTGACGTGATTCCACGCTTCTTGATAACTGTGACAGGGCGATGACCGGGCAGTGCATTTCACGTGCCAAAGATTTCAGCATACGTGAAATTTCCGATACTTCCTGCTGACGGTTGTCACTGCTCCGTGTACCGGAACCCTGAATGAGCTGAAGATAGTCGATGATGACCATATCCAGCCCATGTTCCTGTTTCAGCCTCATGCATTTAGAACGGATATCGCTCACGCGGATGCCCGGACTATCATCGATGAAAATCTTCGAATCTGCTAGCTGGCCGATTGCGGTCGTGAAATTATCCCAATCCTGATGTTCGAGATTGCCCTGTCTCAACTTGGTGGCATCAATCATGCCTTTGGAAGATATCATCCTTGTTACAAGCTGATCGGCGCCCATCTCAAGCGAAAAGATTGCGACCGTATATTTGTCCTGGGAAGTCCCCACGTGACCTGCGATATTCAGTGCAAAAGCCGTCTTACCCATGGAAGGGCGGGCTGCAAGGATGATCAGATCGTTGCGGTTGAAGCCGGATGTCATGAAGTCGAGGTCTCTGTAGCCTGTAGGAATACCGGTCGTCGTCGATTTCTGGCCGGCTCTTTCCTCGACCTGTTCATACACTTCATGAACGACTGATTTCATCGATTTGAATCCTTCATTCCGCCGTGCTTCCGAAATGGACATGATTTTGGATTCAGCTTCGTTCAAAATATCTTCGATTTCAAATTCTTCCGAAAAACCGTCCGTCGCAATTTCACTTACCGTTTCAATCAATCTTCTGCGCAGTGAATATTTGGCGACGATGTTGCTGTAGAACGTCCAGTTCAGGCTCGTCGGCACGAACTCTGACAGTTCACCCAAATATCTCGGACCGCCGATGACATTCAGCTGGTCCATCGTACGCAGCTGATTCGTCAGCGTCACGAGGTCGATGTGCGTCCGCTCTTCACTGAGCAGCGCCATCGCATGAAATATCTGCCGGTGTTCATTACGGTAGAAATCTTCCGGATCCAGTATTTCATAGATCGATATAAAAATTTCGGGATTGACCAAGATTGCACCCAATACCGATTGTTCTGCTTCAACATCATGCGGCATCTGGTTATTGCCATTCATAATCAATCCCTCCCTTCGATTTGCATCATTTATTTTTCTGCTACATGGACTTTTATTTCAGCAGTCACTTTAGGATGAAGTTTTGCATTTATCTTATGGTAGCCGAGACTCTTCAAAGGCTGTTCCATATCAAGTTTTCTCTTGTCGATTTTAAGGTCGTGCTGCTTGCTGAAGGCTTCGACCACCTGTTTTGAACTGATTGAGCCGAATAAACGTCCGCCTTCACCGGATTTGGTTTTTATTTCGACTTCTTTGGACTCAAGCTCTTTTTTCAGCAATTGGGCATCGACCAATTCCTGTTCTTTTTCTTCGGCAACCTGGTCATTGTGCTCTTTCAGTTTCTGAAGGTTGCCTGGTGTTGCTTCTTCTGCCAGACCTTTTTTAATCAAAAAGTTCTGTGCATAACCGGTCGCAACATTTTTCACTTCACCTTTTTTACCTTGATTTTTAACGTCACTTAGGAAAATTACTTTCATTATTCTTCACTCCTGTTTTTTAAAGCTTCATCAATTACTTCATTTAAATCTTCATATGCCTGGTCGATCGAGCGGTCTTTCATAAGCGTTGCCGCATTCGTCAGATGTCCGCCGCCGCCAAGTTGTTCCATAATGAGCTGGACGTTTATTTCGCCGAATGAACGGGCGGATATACCGACCGAATCATCTTCACGGTAAGCCATGACAAATGACGCCTTGACGCCCTCGATCTGCAGCAGCTGATCGGCTGCCTGGGCAACAGTCACCGGGTGATAGATCATCGTATCATCCGATTTGACGATTGCGATGCCGTTATCTGAAATCTCGGCAGATTTGATTAAATCACTGCGTGCAATGAACGTATCGATATCATCTTTCAGGAATGTCTGGGCAAGCACCGGATCGGCACCGTGGCTTCTTAAGAAGCTCGCTGCGTCAAACGTTCTCGAACCCGTACGTAGTGTATAGTTTCTCGTATCGACGATGATTCCCGTCAGCATTACCGTCGCCTCGATACGGGACAGTCTCTTCTCGACATTCTGATACTCGAGCAGTTCTGCAACAAGCTCACTTGCACTTGATGCATAAGGTTCCATATAGACGAGCAGTGGATTGGAGATGATTTCATCACTGCGTCTGTGATGATCGATCACAACTTTACGCGTCGACTTATTCAGAATATCTTCATCCAGCACCATGCCCGGACGGTGGGTATCCACAACGACTATGGTCGTCTTCGGATTCATCAGATCCCAAGCATCTTCACTCGTTACAAAACGTTCCAGCAGCTCTTCACGTTCGGTGATTTCATTCATCACCCTCTGCATCGTATCATCGATATCCTCTTCATTTAAAATGATGTGCGCCTGGATGCCGTTCATGGAAGCAAGCCTTGCGACACCTAACGATGCACCGATTGAGTCCATATCCGGACGTTTATGACCCATGATCAGCACATTGTCGCCTTCGAGCAGAATATCCCTCAGCGCATGGGCAACAACCCGCGCTTTGACACGTGTCCTTTTCTCCATCGGATCCGTCTTGCCGCCGTAAAACCTGGCGTTGCCGTTTGCAGCTTTGATCGCGACCTGATCACCGCCGCGGCCGAGCGCAAGGTCAAGGGAGGACTGGGCGAGTTCACCGATTTCGATATATTCGTCGGTGCCTTCACCGATACCGATACTGAGCGTGATCTGCACGCCGACTTCCTGGGAACGGTCACGCACTTCGTCCAGCAGATTGAATCTCGTATCTTCGATATCATTCAAGATTTTCGAGTTCAGGACGATGATGAAACGATCCTGGGAAAAACGTCTGATATAGACATTATGACGGTTGGCCCAGTCATTGATCGTATTCGTTATCGTATTATTCAGCTCACTTTTCAAAGCTTCACTCATGTTCTGGGTGACATCGTCATAGTTATCGAGGAATAAAATCCCGATGACCGGCGTCTTTTCCTCAACACGCTTCTGCAGCTGGCGTTCTTTCGTAATATCGATCAGATGAAGCGCCTTATGCTCTTCTTCCCAGAAAATACGGTAATTTTTATCATTGTAGGTCGACTCGATGACTTTCATATTGTTCGCCTTGAGAGACGTCATGATATTCGAGAACACTCTGTTGATCGGTTCTCCGATATTGTCATCCGTCAGCTCACTTAAAATCTGCGGATTCATATAGTCGATTTCATCGTCATCGTTCAACAGGATCAGCCCGGCAGGCAGCTCATCCACGGCGTATTTTCTCGAGCCGGCGATTCCATAGACGATTTTTCTTGAACGTTCCTCACTGCTTGTAATCGAGCGCGTCAAATACAAGAACAGCGCCAGCATCAAGATGATGCTGAATAATAACACGACAAGGCCCAATCGTATGTGATTGGCCATGACAAAGATATTCAACACTAATACATGGAATGCTGCAATTCCAAACGGGATATAAATTAGTTTTTTATCGATAATGTTGAACATCTGATTCACTTCCTTTTTAATTTCATCAACAGTCTGAATCTGAATACCATTTCAAGCAGTCCGATTACGAGTGTCAGCGGTCTGATGATTGCCAGCGGAATCAATATGATGACTGATAAAACTTTGTTCACCTTTTTTTCCAGGAGGAAGAAATAGGAGAAGCTCAGTCCGTGGAGGAATACTGCCCATTCCACTAAAACATATAAATTGCTGATGATCGTACCGAATGTGTCTTCAGTAGTGGTAAAGAACGAAACGAGATACAGAATGAAAAATAAATATAGTATGAATCGCGGGAACGCCCACTCACTGAACGACATGTATGACCATGC
>DEQG01000004.1:0-4999 GCA_002360325.1 Salinicoccus sp. UBA3372
TCAAGAGCATCGCCGACTGTAAGAATCTTTTCAGCTTCTTCATCAGGAATTTCCATTTCGAATTCATCTTCAAGTTCCATTACCAGTTCTGCAATGTCCAATGAATCTGCACCAAGATCATCTTTGAAAGATGCATCTTTCGTTACTTTTTCTTCATCAATTCCAAGTTTGTCGACAATGATGTCTTTTACTTTGTCAAAGTTTGCCATTTATCTCTCACCTCCCTTTAATAATATCACAGCGATTATCCCATGTACATACCGCCGTTGACGTGAATTGTCTGACCGGTAATATAGTCTGCTTTGCCGCTTGCAAGGAAGCTTACGGTATTTGCAATATCCGTAACATTTCCAAAGTGGTTCAGCGGAATCTGGCTGAGCATGCCGTCTTTTATGTCATCGGAAAGCACATCTGTCATTTCGCTTTCGATGAAACCCGGAGCAACCGCGTTGACCGTGATGCCTTTTGGAGCAAGCTCACGCGCAACGGATCGTGTCAGTCCGTCGACTGCCGCCTTTGAAGCGACGTAGTTAGCCTGTCCGGCGTTGCCGAGTGACGCGACGATGCTTGAAATGTTGATGATCTTGCCCGCCTTCTGCTTCAGCATCGGACGTGTGACATTTTGAATCACGTTGTAAGTCCCTTTCAGATTCACATCAATTACACGGTCGAAGTCCGCTTCCTTCATTCTCATCAGCAGGCCGTCTTTTGTGACCCCTGCGTTGTTGACGACAAGGTCGATCGAACCGTGTGTGCCCGTGATATATTTGATCATCGCTTTGACATCATCAAAGTTTTCCACGTGACACTGGTAGCTTTCGGCACTGCCGCCCGCTTCCTTGATTTCTCCGACAACTGCATTTGCCTTATCTTCGGATCCTGAGTAATTGACAATGATATGATACCCCTCTTTGCCGAGTTCAAGGGCGATGCCTCTGCCGATACCTCTTGAAGATCCTGTTACTAATGCTGTTTTAGTCATCCGAATACTCCTTTACCTGATCTGATGTATCAATATTTTTAACTTTTATGGATCTGTCTATTTTACGGACGAGCCCGTTCAACACCTTTTTAGGACCGACTTCAAGTCCGCCTGTCACACCGTTTTCAGCTGCGGTTTCAATACATTCGACAAATCTTACCGGGCTTGTAATCTGTTCGACAAGCTGCTTTTTAATCGTTTCGCCGTCCGTCTCCGGCTGTGCGCTGACATTTTGAATGACAGGAATCTGTGCATCCTTGAATTCGATGTTCTCTGCGAATGTCCTGAATTCATCCTGTGCCTCTTTCATCAGATGTGAATGGAATGCTCCGGACACGTTCAAAGGCATCACGCGTCTCGCACCGTACTCTTTAGCCTGCTCTGAAAAACGGTCCACCGCTTCTGCGTCTCCGGAAACTACGACCTGGTCCGGTGCGTTGATGTTCGCCGGGGACACTTTGACCGAGTCATCAGAAACGGATTCACACAGTTCAATCAGATCTGCATAATCCATGCCGATGACCGCTGCCATTTTTCCGCTTTCACTCTGACTCATCAGCTCACCGCGTTTCTGAACGATTTTCACACCGTCGGACAGTGACAGTACACCTGCGTGTACCAATGCCGGGAGCTCACCGAGGCTGTGGCCGAGCACGAAGTCGCCTTTGATGTCTGCCGCTGCGATGACAGCGAGTGAATGTGCAAACAGCGCCGGCTGGGTGAACTCTGTCGAATTAAGACGTTCGTCCTCTTCAAACATGATAGATTTAAGATCGAAATCCAGCTCATTGAAGATTTCGTTCAAAACCTCTTGTGCGCGCGGATTGTTGTCATAAAGATCTTTTGCCATCCCGCTGTACTGGGCACCCTGCCCGGGGAATAAAATGATTTCAGCCATTACTCTTCACCCACCTTTTCTTTGATTTTATCCAGTGCACCGCTTTCTGCCATGCGTTTCGCCTGTCTGAGGGCATTATGAAATGCGAGCGCGTCACTTGAGCCGTGCGCTTTCAGAACATAACCGTCCAGCCCGAGCAGCGGTGCGCCGCCGACCTTTCTGTAATCGAGCAGATCTTTTATACTGTTGAAGTCCTTCTTCAGAACGCCTGCAGCAAGTTTATTCTTCGTGCTCTTTAAGAAAATATCCTTTACTTCCGTCATCATGGATTTCGCAGTACCTTCAATCGTCTTCAGTACGATGTTGCCTGTAAATCCGTCTGTCACCGCAATATCGATGGTGCCGGAAATGATGTCGCGTGTTTCGAAGTTGCCTGTGAAATTCAAATCGCTCTCCTTGAGCAGTTCGAAAGCGCCTCTCGTCACTTCATTTCCCTTGTTGTCCTCACTGCCGATATTGATCAGTCCGACTTTGGGGTTCTTTCTGTTTTCGATTCCTTCCATGTAGATGCTTGCCATCTCGGCAAATTGGTACAGGTGTTTCGGCTTGTTGTCGGAATTTGCACCCATATCAAGAAGCATGATCCCCTTGCCGGTCGTGTTCGGTATGATGGATGCAATCGCCGGCCGTTCGATGCCTTTAATTCTGCCGACAACAAACAGTCCCGCACTCATTATCGCACCGGTATTCCCGGCGGAAACACACGCCACGGCTTCACCGTCTTTGACCGCTTTTGCGGCACGGACCAGCGAGCTGTCCTTCTTTCTGCGGACGGCTCTTACCGGATCGTCTTCGGATTCCACTTTTTCAGTGACTTCGATGAATTCGATTCCCGGGTGAGCGCCTGTGTAACTTCCTTTTAGACCATAGGCCATAATCTCAATGGACGAATCTGCTTCAACCGCCTTCATCACACCGTCGACGATCGCCTCTGGTGCATTGTCGCCTCCCATCAGGTCGACCGCAATCTTAACCATTATTATCACCCTCATTCGAATAGTACATTTCAAACTGTCCTTTAAAAATCAATCTGCCATCCACTTTGGATTCGACCGTAATGGATGCATTATTATTATCCATATCGTTTACAATCGCTTTCGATATGACTTTATCATGTAATTTCGCCTGTCTTTTGAACTCGATGTCTGCACTTTTGGTGAGAGCAAGCGGTTCATTGATGACAGCGACACATAATGAATTGGCCTGTGCAAATATGAAGTGGCCTCTTGCAATTTTATTTCTTTCAAATACATGCCCTTCTTCAATGATGAACAAACTTAATGCCTGTGAATTCAGTTCGATATCAATGATTTCCCCGGTGACTTCCTGCAGTGACAGACTTTTTATCTTGTCCACTTCTTCCGTCGCGACGTTTTTAATGCGTGCACGGAGTTCCGGGATGGACAGCTCCAGCCTGTCCAGACGGATCGTCTGAATGCTGACATTGAAAATTTCTGCCAGCTTCTCATCAGTCAGGAACGGGTCTTCGTTGATTCTCTCAAGCAGTATTTCCTGCCGCTCATTCTTTTTATATTTAGCCATTTTGATACCTCATTTAGTAGTTGGTACTAAAATCAGTATATATAAGTGCATTTAGGATTTCAAATGATTTTATATGATTTTCATAAAATAAAAAAGAGCACTTCCATTTCTGAAAGTACTCTCCATATATATTTTTTAACTTAAAATCAGGTCTGCAAGCTCTTTCGCTTCCGCTTTGCCGAAGTAATGATTGAGGTCGAGCTTTTCAAGCACCGACTCAAGCTCGCTTCTTTCGACGCGTGTGCCGACAAGAGCCTCTTCGACATCTTTGATGTCGCCCTGGCCGAAGAAGTCGCCGAAAATTGAGCAGCTGCGGATTTTACCGGATTTTATTTCCAGGGACACTTCCACGGTGCCCGGGGTGAGGCGCGCATCCCGGTTATATGAATACTGTGGCGATTTGCCGTAGTTCCAGTCCCAGTTTTTATATTTCTCTTCAACGAGTCTGTCGATCGCCTGCCAGTCTTCATCCTTCAGCTCATAACGTTTTGCCTCATCCATATCTTTCAGGCTGAGCAGTTGTTTGATCATGAGATCTTTGAACTCAGACGTCGTCACATCTCTATATTCCGGTGCCAGATGTTCACGGATCGTAGTGACACGGGAGCGGATGGATTTTATTCCTTTGGATTCGATCTTTTTGCGGTTCGGATTGAGCGCCTGGACCATCGCTTCCGCGTTGATGTCGAGGAGCAGTGAGAAACCGCCGTATACACGGCCTTTTGTCAGTGTCATCGCCGCACCGGAAACTTTCTTCCCGTTGATGACAAGATCGTTTCTGCCGCTCTGTTCGACATTTCTTACACCCAGGTTTTTAAGTGCCCGGATGACCGGCTCGTACATTTTCTTATAGTCTCCGTACACACCGCTGTCCTCGGAAACTAAAAAGCAGATGTTCACCGCGCCGTCATCGACAAGTATTGCACCGCCGCCGGTTTCCCTTCTCATCAACATGATGCCGTTGTCATCCAGGTAGCCCTGGTTCACTTCGGCCGCTGCGTTCTGGAATCTGCCGATTTCAAGCTTCGGATCGCAATAGTATGGGAAAATGATGCCGTCATCCAGAAATATATTTTGCTGGACATGCACCTGCAGTGCAGTTGCATATGCCCCGTCAGTAATATATTCTCCATTTCTGTATGGTTCGATCAGATACATTCAGATCATCCTTCGTATGTTAATTGTTTATGTGCATTTAAAATGTTCTTTTGGATATCTCCTGTCAGGGCCACCGTCTGCGGTCTGACAGCTTTCGGCGTTCTGTAGGATTTCTGGTTCATCGGTACGTACAGAGCATCCTCATTGCTGCGGGTCATTCTCCAGAACGGGTGTTTGATGAACTGCGGTGTCGTATAGCCGACACCGATTTCCAGATAGAGCACTTTGCCCGTGCTGTTTTCTTCGAGAAATGCATTGTATTTTGCGCGGTCCGCCTCGAAATCATCATCTTCGACCATCCCTTTGTCCGCAGTACGCTTGTTCACTTCCATCGGTGCATCACATTTCGGGCAGTATGGAATGAGTTCATACGGGATTTTCATGTTCTCCTGCGCTCTTGCCATCTCACGGATCTGATC
>DEQG01000004.1:5017-16151 GCA_002360325.1 Salinicoccus sp. UBA3372
TCGTGGCGGTAAGTCTGCTGATGGCAGAAGTTGGAACACTGCCATAAAATATATTCACCCTGATAATAAAAAACTTTATCCATATCATAACCCGCCGCATAAAATGCGTTGTCGGCATTAGTTGTAATGACGTGGTATTTTTTTCTTTCGAGCATTTTTCTTAATACTATATACCCTTCTCCCGCCGGCTGGTCCAAATAATTCAGCTCGGCAAAGCGGCTCTGGAACGCCCAATATTCCTGTCTTGAAGGGAACTCGAACAGGCTCGCCTGAAGCATATCGAACCAGTTGTACTTTTCAATAAAATCCGGAAAAGTCTTTTTGAAGCGATTGCCGATATAAGTAAATCCGTCTGCTGCGGACATACCGGCACCGATGCCGACGACTACCGCATCCGCTTCATCAATCAGTCCGGCAAGCAGTCTGCTTTCATCATTTTCAGTTTCTAATGTCTTCCAATTATTCATAGAGCTGCTACCTTTCTTAAATTAGATGTTTCCTGTAAATATTAAGGTCTTCATCATCAAAGACATTGAAGATGACTTCAAGTCCGGAATTTGTATTGCCTAAATATTCCTTGGCCGTATCGATGGCTATTTTTGCGGCCGCTTCTTTCGGGAAACCGAAAACACCTGTCGATATGCTGCAAAATGCGATATTTGACAGACCTTCCCTGTCGGCAAGCTTGAGACAGCTCTTATAGCATTTTTCAAGCAGGTCCTCCTTCATCTTTGATACTTTGCCATCCTTCACATACGGTCCGACGGTGTGCACAACATGATCTGCCGGCAAATTGTAGCCGGAAGTGATCTTTGCCCTGCCGACCGCTTCTTTTCTGCCCTGTGACTCCATTATCTTTGCACATTCCAGACGCAGTTCCACACCAGCTTTCGTATGGATGATATTATCGATACAATCATGGTTCGGAATGAGACAGCCGAGCATATCCGGATTCGCAGCATTGACGATTGCATCCGCCTTAAGCGTCGTAATGTCCCCCTGCCATAAATACAGACCGCCTGTGACCGGCATAAGCGACTCCGTATCTGTCACGCCTTCAGCATTATACTCTTTTAAAAAAGCATCCTGGACTTTAATGAAGTCATCTGTGACCGCATCCGCCGGACGTTCGTTGGCGAGGCCGCGGAACACTTCGAAAGCGGCATCAAAACTTTCAGGCACCGTCTCTGTCATATTCTTTTCCTTCTGCATATATGAAATCAAATAGTCCAGTCTTTCCCGCTGGGACATGATCATCACCTGATTCCTAAAAAATAAGCTTACATTCTATGCCGTGACATATGAATGCAAGCTAAAATTTAAATCTGCTGGCACTTATATATTTTCAAATGCATTAAAATCAGCTTCATCAACACCTGTCAACTTCACAACCCAGCTTTCTGCAGGGTCTGCAGAGTTCAACAATTCCGGTGAATCTTCAGCCTTTTCATTGATTGCAACAATCTCCCCCGCAAGCGGAGATGTTAAATCCAATACTGTCTTGGAACCTTCAAGTTCAAGAAGCGAGTCATCTTTTGCCACGGTTTTATTTTCCGTGAACTCGACAAATCCGACCGTTCCCACATCGTCCTGAAGTTCCGGTGTCATTATCAGTGTGTATTCCTCGCCGTTTTTCTCAACCCATAAATAGTTCGCCAATTTTTTCATTCTGATCCTACTTTCTGCATTTTTATATTTTAAATTGTGAAGCAATCGCTTCCAGTGCACGATGCCTGTTTTCCGCGCCGGGAATAAGCGGTATGAGCAGCAGTTCATCTGCACCGAACGTCTCTGTGATCGATGACAGCTGTGCTGCGACACTTTCCTTGTCCCCGACGACCATGCGCGTGCGGTTGCTTTGAATATTTTTTATGTCTGTTTCAGTATAATGATAATTTTCAGCAGTTTCAACTGAAGGCATCCGGTCGAATTCACTGAAATTATCTTTGCCGAGCAGCCACAGGTCGAGTGCCCGTGCGAGCTCATCGGCTTCTTCTTCAGTGTCCGCTGCAACTACGAACGGTGCAACCATGACCGTCGGCTCTCTCATGACGGCCGACGGCCTGAAATTCTCCCTGTAAACACGGATCGCTTCCCGTCCGATTTCCGTCTTGTCTTCTGATGCGTAGGGAAACAGGCCGAATGTATATCCTGTGCCCTGTCGCGCGGCCGTTTCGGCAGAGCGGACGCTCGTGCTGAGCATCCACATTTCCGGATTGTCCGGACTTGCCGGATTTGCCGTTAAGTCGTTGTACCGGTGTTCCTGATCATCCTTATTCGTGACATATTTTATAATATCGCTGATATTATCTTCATAGCGCTGCTTTCTGCGCCGTGTTTCGTTCAATGCCCGGTTGACGATTTTTGTGCCGATCGTATTGCCGACACCGAGGTCGATGCGGCCGGGATATAATGTTTCGAGCATTCTGAAGTTTTCTGCGGTTTTAAGCGGGCTGTAATGCGGAATCATCACGCCGCCTGAACCGAGTCTGATCGATTCTGTCTTTCCGAGCAGATGCATCATCAGCATTTCGGGACTGCTGCTTGCAAAGGCGCTGACATCATGATGCTCCGCCATCCAGAATCTGTGATAGCCGAGACTTTCCGCCTTTTTGCACAGTTCAACAGTTTCCTCGATCGCCTTTTTCGGTGATCTGCCTTCATCCACTACTGCATAATCAAGCACATTAAGTTTTATCATTCACACAAATCCTTTGGCATTCAATGCAAATATTTAACATACTAATTATAGCTTCCGTAAAATTCACCGTCAATGGTATGCATTTCCCATTCATTGACACAAAGGCATTCTATTGCTAATTTTAAAGTAATGAAATTTGTCAGTCAGCTGATCAAAGGAGCCAGGAAATGAACAGTAAATATGCACCATTATTCGAACCTTTAAAGTTAAAAAACGGAATTGAACTGGAAAACCGTTTCGTCCTCTCGCCGATGATCACAAATTCATCGACGGCGGAAGGCCACGTGACGGAGGAAGACGAACTCTACCACGCACGGCGTGCAAACTCCGCACCGATCCAGGTCACGGGCGCCGCGTACATCGAACCGTACGGCCAGCTCTTCGAGTACGGCTTCAGTGTCAGTGACGACCGGACGATCCCGGGGCTTACAAAACTTGCGGATGCGATGAAAAAGGACGGTTCCAAGGCGATTCTCCAGCTGACGCATGCCGGAAGATTCTCAAACCAGGCGATACTCGACCTCGGCGTCGTCTACGGGCCGAGCTTCATGGAACTGAACGTCCCGGTCAAACATCAGGTGCTGCCGATGACAAAACGTAAAATAGACGCAGTGATCCGGCAGTATGCCGATGCGGCGAGACGTGCAATCAAAGCCGGATTCGACGGTATCGAAGTCTCCGCTGCGCAGCGTCTGTTGATCCAGACATTCTTCTCCAAGTTTTCAAACCAGCGTGAAGACGAGTACGGTTCGGATACATTTGAAAACAGATCCCGCTTCGGCCTTGAAGTGATCCAGGCGGTGAGCGATGTCATCAAGGAAGAAGCACGGCAAGATTTCATCTTCGGCTTCAGAGGCACGCCGGAAGAAACCCGTGGCAGCGAAATCGGCTATGTGGTGGATGAATTTCTGGAATTCATTGACCGCGCGGAAGAAATAACAGATATCCACTATCTTGCAATCGCCAGCTGGGGCCGCAATATTTACCAGAACGAGGTGCGTGCTGACGGGCCGAATAAAGGACGTCTCATCAATGAAGTCGTCTATGAGCATGTCAAAGGGAGAATCCCGATGATGGCGACCGGAGGCATCAACAGTCCCGACAAGGCGCTTGAGGCGCTTGATCATGCGGATATGATCGGTGCGTCCAGCCCGTTCATTACGGAACCAGACTTTGTAAACAAACTCGAAGCGGGCCGTGAAGACGAAATCGATCTCCAGTTCACCATCGATGAACTGGATGACTTGAAAATACCGAAAGCGGCATTCAAGGATATCGTCCGTATGATGGATTACGGCGAAGGACTGCCGAAAGAAACGCGGGATGAGCTGAGACAGCTCGCAGAAGAAAAGTAGCCGAAACGAGAAGCACCCCGATTTCAAAATGAAATCGGGGTGCTTTATTTTATGGAATCTATTCTACGATTTGCGCCTTGACGATCATTCTCTCTTCGAACAGCAGCGTATCCGGGTTGTAGGAATCACATGTGATCAGCGTCAGTTCCTGAGGATTGTCCCCGTTCTGATCCATCACTTCGACCTGTGAGGGATCCACATTGAAAATTTCCGTAATCTCATACTCCCTGACATCTTCTCTCGTCACGAGCTCGATCGTGTCACCGACTTCCGCCCGGTCAAGATAGTTGAAACGTATTCCGGCACCTTCCACGCGGTGGCCGGAAATCGGTATGTTCTGCATATCCAGATGGTCATCTTCATGGACAAAGGAAATGCCGTTGCGCATTTTCGCCTCTGTCACAGGGCCATAGTACAGGGGTTCGCTGATATCCGCGCTGTCGATATTCAAAATGCCGGCCATATCGTCACTGATATTGATGCCCCTGGTCTCCAGGTTATCCTCTTCTCCCACTCCGGTGTCCGCCGAAGTATCCGGTTCAATTCCGGTGATGAAACTTTCGACCGAATTGACTTCGACTTCTTCATCGCCGTTCTGGAACGCTTCGATGACACGGTCGTTGACCCTGTCGGTGAAATGTTCTTGTATATCCTGCCAGAAAAATAATACGACTGCTGCCGCTATCAGCAGCACGCCGGCCAATCTCATGATAATTCTCATCTAGGCGCCTCCCATTTGTTCAAATACGCTGATCGCTTCTTTTCTTGCATACTCCAGCATGCGGTAATCTTCTGTCAGATCCGCCACTTTGAACTGCGGCAGACCGCTTTGTCTGACACCGAAGAAATCACCCGGCCCGCGCATTTCAAGGTCTCTTTCACTCAGTTCGAATCCATCCGATGTCGACGTCATTATTTCCATGCGCAGCTTGGCATTATCCGTCTGAGGCTGGCTGACGAGCAGGCAGCAGCTCTGTTTGTCACTCCGCCCCACACGGCCTCTCAGCTGATGCAGCGTCGACAGACCAAAGCGTTCGGCATTGAAGATGACCATCATCGTCGCATTCGGCACGTTGATGCCGACTTCGATGACAGTCGTCGAAATCAGCACTTTTTTCTGTAACGTTTCAAACAGCTCCATGCCGCTGTTCTTCTCTTCCGGCTTCATCCTGCCATGGACGAGCTCCACGGTATCTTCTCCGAAATAACTGACAAACGTCTGGTAGATTTCACTGACATTTTTCAAATCCAGTGTTTCCGATTCCTCGATCAGAGGAGCGACGACATACGTGCTGTGCCCCGCGTTGAGCGTTCTCCTCACCTCACTCATGACATAGTCGAGTTCATCAAATGTATGCCATGAGGTGATGACCGGCTTACGCCCTTTCGGCATCTCGCGGATGATGGATACATCCATATCACCGAATGTTGTAATCGACAGAGTTCTTGGAATCGGTGTCGCAGTCATATATAAAATATTTTTGCGGTAGGATTTCTTCTGAAGCTTCTGTCTCTGATTGACACCGAAACGGTGCTGCTCATCGATGATGATGAAAGACAATCTGTTGAAAATGACATCATCTTCGATGAGTGCGTGTGTGCCGATCAGTAGATCGATAGCACCGAGTTCAAGTTTTTCCAAAATACGGGACTTCTCTTTTCTCGATGTCGTCCCTGTCAGTTTTTCTATCGTCAGTTCATCTTTGAAAGTATCTTTGAATGATTCATAGTGCTGATTGGCGAGCACTTCGGTCGGCACCATGACGACACTCTGTTCGCCGATCGTTTTGACCGCATACACGCATATCCCGGCAACGATGGTTTTACCGCTCCCGACGTCGCCCTGCAGCAGCCTGTGCATCGAAACATTCTGCTTGAAATCCCGGCATATGTCGTTGACACTCGTCTTCTGGTCGCCTGTCAGCTCAAACGGCAGTGTGCGTGTAAAGCGTTTCAGGGCATCGATGTCATAGTCGATGATGTAATGTTCATTTCTTTCCCGCTCTGTCTGCCTTTTATGCATCAGCTTCAACTGGAACTGGTACAGCTCATAAAATTTAACTGTCCGCCTCGCCTGGTGGAGGCTGTCTGAATCCTCCGGGAAATGCAGGCGGTACAGCGCCTCCCTCAAAGGGATGAGCTGATATTTGCTTTTGATGATCTCGGGCAGATCATGGTTGAAGTCGTAGTTTTCAAAGACTTCCCTTACAAATTTGCTGAACGTCCTGGCATGCATCGTCTTGTTCAGACTGTATCGGACCGTATAGCCGGGCGACGTATCATAAATCAGCTTCTGGCCGTTTATTTCCAGCTTGTTCTTGTTGAACTTGCCGTATAGACGCGCAAATTCATTGATGATCAGTTTTTCCTTCAAATACGGCTGGTTGAAAAAGACGACTTTTGTGTGGATGCCGTTAATATCCATGAAACATGTGAGCCGGCTCATGCCGCGCCTGAAGAAGGCAAGCTTCGGTTCGGTCACCACGGTGCCTTCCACTGTTATCGACGCCTCATGTTCCGCTTCCCTCAAATCCACAACCGACTGGTTCACATAGCCTGTCGGCAGATGGAATACGACATCGTTGACATCATGTATACCGAGCGCATGAAGTTTTTCTGCAGTTTTTTCACCTACACCATTCAGCTGGCTGACACTTGTTTTTGATGTGATGACTTCATACATCGCGCTCATTTTATTCTTCTCCGAAAATTTCCTGCATCAGACGGTTGCCTGTAGGCGTTGCAGCAAGGCCGCCGCGTCCCGTTTCACGGAGCGCTGAAGGCATTGTCAGACCGATCTTGTACATCGCCTCTACCACTTCGTCCGCCGGAATTCTTGACTCGATGCCGGCAAGCGCCATATCCGCCGCCGTCAGTGCGTTTGAAGCACCGGCTGCGTTCCTTTTGACACATGGCACCTCAACAAGCCCCGCAACAGGGTCACATACGAGTCCGAGCATATTTTTAAGAGCAATCGCAAACGCATGGCCGGACTGTTCCGGCGTGCCGCCTGCCGCTTCAACAAGGCTTGCAGCAGCCATCGCACTCGCACTGCCGACCTCAGCCTGGCATCCGCCCGCCGCACCGGAAATGCTCGCGTTGTTCGCAACTACAAAACCGAATGCACCGGATACGAATAAAAATCTGACCATATCTTCTTTTGTGAGTTCTCTCTGTTCATTCAACGCAAATAAAACACCCGGCACCACTCCGGCAGAACCTGCCGTCGGTGTCGCACATATTTTACCCATTGCCGCGTTCACTTCGTTCGTGCTGACAGCATAGGCGATCGCAAGCAGGTTCATGTCACCGCTTAAGCCTTTGCCGCTCTCGATGTATTTCTTCATCTTCACTGCATCGTGTCCGGTCAGGCCCGTCTTGCTCGCCACACCGCCGATGCCTTCATCCACTGCATTCTGCATGACATCAAGGTTGCGCTCCATGTCCTGATACACTTCCAGGTATGAGCGTTTTGAAACTCTCATTTCCTGTTCCATCATGATTTCACTGATGGATTTATTTTCGGAATTCGCCATATCTATTAATTGTGCAATACTATTGAACATAATATTACCTCCTGGATATTAATCGTCAGCCATTTCAATTACACGCTCAACACCGTCTATGCTCTCCACTTCTTTAATGACCGATTCACTGATCTCTTCATCCAGCTCGATCGTCATAAGGGCGATATCTCCCTTTTCTTTTCTCGAAACATTCATCTGGCTCACGTTGATTTCATTATTGCCGAGCACAGTCGTCACCCGCGCAATCGTTCCGAATGTATCTTCATGGAATACGAGCAGTGAATGATAGTTGCCCGAAATATTGATTTCATAGTCATTGATGCTTACAAGTTCGATCTTGCCTCCGCCGATGGAAATCCCTTCGAGCTTCAGACGGTCATCGCCTTTGACCAGGTCGACAATCGCAGTGTTCGGGTGGCTCCTCTCTTCATCATGCAAAATAAAATCCGACCGCAGATTTTGTTCTTCTGCATATTCTTTCGCTTTGATGATACGGCTGTCGTCGGTATCAAATCCGAGCAGGCCGCCGATCAGTGCGACATCGGTGCCGTGCCCCTGGTAAGTATCTTTAAATGAGCCGTACAGGTGTATGTCCACATGATCCGGTGTATGTCCAAACAATTTTCTACCAAGCAGTCCGATGCGCGCGGCGCCGGCTGTATGCGAAGAAGAAGGTCCGACCATTACCGGGCCGATAATATCAAAGACACTTTTATATTTCATAATATAACCTCCATTTGCAAAAATACCACATCAGTCTTCTCACTGATGTGGCATACGAACGTTCTGGCATCTATTCGACAGAAACCAGGTAACTGTAAACTGGTTGTTGACCATCATGCACTTCAAATTCGACTTCGTCGTAAGTGTCTTTCAATTTCTCGATGATCGGACCGGCTTCATCTTGCGATCCTTCATCACCGATGATGATCGTCACAATTTCACTTTCATCATCCAGCATATTGACGATCAGGCATTCCAAAGTTTCACTCTTGGAATCACTCGCTAAACTGATTTTACCATTATTGATTCCCATGTGCTGATCTTTTTTTATTTTGAGGCCGTCGATCGATGTATCGCGGACTGCATATGTGACCTGGCCGGTCTTCACATGCTCGAGTGCTGCGTTCATCGATTTTTTGTTGTCGTCAAGCGTTGCATCCGGTGAAAACATCAGCATGCTTGACAGTCCTTCCGGTATGGACACGGTCGGAATGACGACTGCCGGGATGTCCAGCATCTGCTGCGCCTGTTCTGCCGCCATGATGATATTTTTATTGTTTGGTAAAATGATGACCTGTTTGACATCGTCATCTTTGATCGTGTTCAGAATATCCTCTGTGGAAGGATTCATCGTCTGTCCGCCGTTGATGACGTGCGTCACGCCGACACTTTCGAACAGCGTCTTGATGCCGTCTCCGGAAGACACGGTGATGATTGCGGTATCATAGGACTGGCGCTCTTTATTTTCCTCAGTCCCTTTACGCTGCTTTTTAGATTGGATATCCCTGAACTGCTCGCGCATATTTTCGATTTTCATCTTGATCAGTTCACCGTATGATGAACCGTATGTCATAGCTTCGCCGGGCGTTTCCGTGTGGACGTGCACTTTGACGATTTCATCGTCAGAGATGACAAGCAGAGAATCGCCGAATTCACTCATCTCGTTGCGGAAATCCTCTTCGTTGAAACTGCGCTTGCCGTCTTCGAAACGCACCATGAATTCTGTACAGAAACCGTACTCGATATCTTCCACTGTCATGAAATCATCAAATTCGTGGTGGTCATTGACGAAAGTATCCGTATCGACAGCGTCTTTTGACACTTCGACCTTCTCACCTTTTAAAGCGGCAAGAAAACCTTCATATACATAGAGAAGACCCTGTCCTCCGGAGTCCACGACGCCCACTTCCTTCAATACAGGAAGGAGGTCCGGTGTGCGTTCCAGAGAAACTTTCGCCTCCCCGACCACAGCTTCCATGACTTCTATGAGCGAGTCGGTATTCTCTGATGCTTCAACCGCTTTTTCACTTGAATCTTTCGCCACTGTAAGTATTGTACCTTCGACAGGCTTCATCACTGCCTTATAGGCCGTCTTCACACCCTGGTCCAATGCGTTTACGAAAATTTTCGCATCCACATTCTCCTCGTTTTCAATCGCCTTCGAGAATCCGCGGAACAACTGTGACAGGATGACACCAGAGTTTCCTCTTGCGCCCATCAGCAGACCTTTGGAAAAATGTTTACCCATTTCTCCGACGTGCTCTATTTCTTTATCTTCGACTTCCATGGCACCTGAAGTCATTGATAAGTTCATGTTAGTTCCAGTGTCACCATCCGGCACCGGGAAAACATTCAATGAGTCAACATAATCAGCATTCTGCCTTAAATTATCAGCGCCGCTTAAAATCATATCCTTGAAAATTATACCGTCTATAGTATTCATGATATCGTCTAAATCCTCCCAGCCTACTCGTCCGTATTAATCATTCTGACACCTTGTACATGAATGTTAATCGTATTTATAGTCAATCCAAAAGTTTTTTCCAGTCTGTATTTTACACTTGTCTGTATATTATTTGCGACTTCCGAGATTTTTACACCATATCCTACTATGATATATAAATCAACATCCAAAAGCCCGTCATTGTTCTCTACTACCACTCCGCGGGAGTAGTTTTCTTTCCCGAGAAGTTCGGCAAAGCCGTCTCTTACCTGATGTTTCGATGCCATACCGACCACACCGTAGCTTTCCACCACGGCACTGCCGGCGATATTTGCGATGACATCTATCGCAATATCGATGGAACCAAGTTCGTTTTTAATTTCGAGTGTCATTACTTCGCCTCCAATACATCATTTAATTATAATCAATAACATCTGTGAATTACAAGATGTAAAAGTATGTTTTTACAAATTTATTTATAAATTCCCCTTCGTATTTACATGAACATATATTCCCATTATAATTTATTGCGTTGCAAGTTAAAAGCATTATCGGCTGAATGATGACTTTATTATACGGATAATGAAAGGTCTGATCCGGCACAGCCCTGTTTAAGAACTTATGAAGTCATTGATGTATAGCGATTCCCACTAGACACAGCCTGATAATTAATGTATTATATTATAGTATGTTGATGAAGATACAATCAAATTAAAATGAACTTTGTTAATAAAGGAGATGTACGATATGACTAAACAATGCTACTATACTGGACGTAAAAGCGGCACAGGCAACAACCGTTCACACGCTTTGAATGCAACCAAAAGACGTTTCGGTGCCAACCTGCAAAAAGTCAGAGTTATGATCGACGGCAGACCACAAAGAGTATGGGTTTCAGCTCGTGCTTTAAAATCAGGCCTTGTTGAACGCGTTTAATTTTTAAAATGAAATCCCCCCTCCACGCCGGACCCCGGTTCAGCAGACGAGGGGGTTTTTATTTTGTGAGGGGTGTGGGGGTTGGCGGCGGTGATCTGATTTATGCCGGCGGCTGCTCACTTGGCATCATATTTCGAGCTGAGTGAGCAGATTTTTTCATGTCAGCCGT
>DEQG01000115.1:0-232 GCA_002360325.1 Salinicoccus sp. UBA3372
CATTTCTGTCCACCTTCTCCACCATCACACCAGCAAATGGACTTCTGTCACATTAAATCAAGACTGCATACGATGAAAAGGACAGACAGAGAGCACTCAGCTACTGGTCATTCGGTTCACGGGGCGGCGTGCGGCATATGTCATTGTCGTCTTCATCGGATTCCTGATCACCGGCATCGCTGTGGGCATGTACGCAAAACCGTCGATGGATACCTCGCTTGTCCATATCAAC
>DEQG01000115.1:273-1244 GCA_002360325.1 Salinicoccus sp. UBA3372
CGAGCTCACTCGGCAACTCATTCGGAATCGCAATTTCGACGGCCGTATACGGCACCGTCCAGCTGATGAAGGAAAACATATACGTCGCCGGTGCGATGGAAATTCTCACGGCTCATCTTCGGAATCATCTCCTTCTGGGTCATCCAGAAGACGATTTCACCGGAAGAAAGGCTGTCGGATTCGTTCGAAGTGGCCGGTTAAACATAATATGAAAACTTTAAGAAACCGTGGGAATAAAATCCTGCGGGTCTTTTTATTCGGCCAATAGAATTGCCAATATGAACAATATTTAAATTTTCGCAAATAATTAGAAAATTATATTGGTAATAACCATTTGTTGTGGTAAAGTGTTAAATATAATATGTAAAGGCTTTCTATTATAATTATGGAAAGTTCTGTATATATAAAAATTATATAGGGGGAAAACAAATGAGAAAATATTTAATGCTCTCATTAATGGGTATGCTGATTTTAGTGCTCGCGGCATGTGCAGATGATTCTGATGTCGATGAGCAGGCTGCAGAAGATAGTGGGGACGATGACGCTGCAACTGAAGAATCAGCATCCGGCGATATTGTTGTCGCGATGCAGGATGACGCAGTTTCACTGGATCCGCACGGCAGTAACGACTCTGCATCTTCACAGGTCCGCCAGAACATTTACGAAAGTCTGGTATCCCAGGATACTGACATGGAACTGGTCCCGGGTCTTGCTGAAGAGTGGGAAAGTGTAGAGGAAGATGTCTGGAACTTCAAATTAAGAGAAGGGACGACATTCCACAGCGGTGAAGAATTTACTGCAGAAGATGTTAAGGCGACACTTGAAAGAGTAGGCGACGAAGCGGTTGCTTCCGAAGTGGCATTCCTATTCGAAATGATTACAGAAGTTGAAGTCGTAGGGGATTACGAAGTCAATATTCATACTGAATATCCATTCGCTCCGCTGCCAAGCCACCTGGCGCATAACACAGG
>DEQG01000115.1:1301-7574 GCA_002360325.1 Salinicoccus sp. UBA3372
GAAGCGGGCGTCGATATGACTGCCGACGAGTACTATGAACTTAGAGCTGAAGGCGGCGATGAGTACGAAGACGTGATGGACAAGATTTCTGAACACGTCGGAAATATCATCTCTCAAAACCCTGACGGTACGGACCACGGTGTACTTGAAGAGCGTAATCCGGGACAGGACACTGTTCTTACGAAGTTTGAAGACTTCCAGGGCGGTGAAAGAAACTTCGATTCGATCACATTCCGCGTAGTGCCCGAAACAAGTGCAAGACTTGCCGAGCTTGAAACAGGCGGCATCCAGGTTGCACATAACATTGACGCTTCAAACGCAGACCGCGTTTCAGAAGGTGAAAACACTGAGCTGGTCGAGCAGGAATCACTGCGTACGGACTACTTAGGTTTCAACGTTGAAAAAGAACCGTTTGATGATGAGAAAGTAAGACAGGCAATTGCGCTTGCGATTGATACTGAAGCAATTGTTGATGGTGTGTATGAAGGAATGGGTATTTCAGCAACTCACCCGATTCCGCCGGATGTATGGGGCTATGATGACAGTCTTGAAGGTCAGGAATACGATATAGAAAAAGCAAAAGAACTGCTTGCTGAAAGTGATCATCCTGACGGATTCTCAGCTGAACTTTGGGTGAGAGACGACCAGATGATCGTTGATACGGCACTTTATATCCAGGAAAGCGTAAGCGAATTGGGCATCGATCTGGAAGTTGAACGTATGGAGTGGGGCGCATTCTTAGACAGAACGGGACAGGGTGACCAGGAAATGTACCTGCTTGGCTGGACGACTGTAACAGCAGATGCTGACTATGGTCTGTATGCACTTCACCATTCAGACAACTTCGGTTCAGTCGGTAACCGTTCATTCTATGCGAACGATGAGCTGGATGAAGCACTGGATAACGGCAGAACTGAATCCGATGAAGATGCACGTGCAGAGGCTTACTCCACAGCACAGCAGATCATCATCGAAGAAGCACCAATGGCACCAATCGTACATTCAAACTTCTCAATCGGTGTAGATACATCACAGGTTGAAGGTGTTGAACTCGATGCACTTGGTGATGTGCGTCTGGAAAATGTAACGTTCAAAGAATAAAAGAGTAAAAAACAGTTTATAACTGTTTCATAATAATAGCCCGCAGCTTAGGATTTGGTAAAAGCCTGACTGCGGGCTTTATTATAAATAAAAAAGTACAGGTGGGGTCGGTGTGAAGAGCGATGCGCATTTATATGCAAAAATTTCAAATGAAATCAGACATCAGATTGACAGCGGCAAATACCTGAGCGGTGACAGACTGCCGCCGGAACGAAAGCTGTGCGAAGAATTCGGTGTCAGCCGTATTACGGTCAGACAGGCACTGGAAAAGTTGGAAGACTTGAATATCATTGCAAGAAAGCAGGGGAAAGGTACATATATACTGCCTTTTGAATATGGAAAACTGCCGGAAATATTTTCCCAGTTTACAGGTAAGATTGAAAAAGCAGGGGAGCGGCCGGCAACGAAAATGCTCGATATTGTACGTATGAATTCAGATATGTATCTTCATCAGAAGATGGGGCTCGAAGTGGATACGCCGATTTACAAACTTTCGAGGTTAAGGATGGCGGACGAAAGACCTTTATTATTAGAATATAGTTTTATACCTTATACAGTCGCGCCTGACCTTGATAGGTTCAACTTCGGAAAGTTATCATTATATCAAGTGCTGGAACAGGATTATTCCGTCAAGATCGACCAGGCATTTGAAACACTCAAGCCAATTTCTCTCAATAAAAAAGACGCTGCACTGCTTGAAAGAGCTGAAGGCGCCATTGCGATGAACCTGGAGAGATTTGCATACGCAAATGAGCAGGCCGTTGAGTTCACCAGCAGTCTTGTGGTCGATGATAAATATAAATATACGGTGGATCTGATATGAACGGTTGCCCTGAAAGCCTGCAGGCCTTCAGGGATTTTTATCGTGAAAATATGAGAGTTACACTTTAATTGCCATAAGTATTTTTAATTTGTGAAATTATTAGTAAATTCTATATATTACTGTCATATATTGTGTTAAAGTAAGTGTTTAGATTATGAAATGATTCTATTATGCAGGAGGAAACGGAATGAAGAAATACATAATGCCTTTGTTTGTAGTGCTGTTCGTATTATTACTTGCCGCATGTGCGGATGATTCGAACGTAGATGAACAGACCGCAGGCGGGAATGATGACGCAGCTGAAGAATCGAATTCAGGAGACCTGGTCATCGCCATGCAGGATGATGTCGTTTCACTGGACCCGCACGGCAGTAATGATACGGCGTCCGCACAGGTCCGCATGAATATATATGAAACTCTTGTAAATCAGAGCGCTGATATGGATCTGGAATCCGGTCTTGCTGAAGAGTGGGATAGTGTAGAGGGAGATGTCTGGAACTTCAAGTTAAGAGAGGGCACCACATTCCACAGTGGGGAAGAATTCACGGCGGAAGATGTCAAAGCAACACTTGAAAGAGTGAGTGATGAAGCAGTCGCGTCAGAGGCCGCATTTCTATTTGAAATGATTGAAGAAGTTGAGATTGTCGGTGACTACGAAGTCAATATTCACACAGAGTATCCATTCGCACCATTGCCGAGTCATCTGGCACATAACACCGGCGGTATCATCAGCAAGTCGCTAATCGATGAGGATTATCAGTTTGCATTGGATGAAGCGGGTCTTGACATGACTGCCGATGAATATTATGAACTGAGAGAGTCTGAAAGTGAGGAGTATGAAAGTATCAAAGAAGATATTTCAGAACATCTCGGTTCTGTTATAGGATCTGAAGCTGACGGAACCAATCACCTGGTTCTTGAAAATCGTACGCCGGGACAGGAAACTGTACTCACGAAGTTTGAGAATTTCCAGGGCGGTGAAAGAAGTTTCGAAGAAGTGACATTCCGGGTCATTCCTGAGTCTGGTGCCAGACTGGCTGAACTGGAAACAGGCGGTGCACAGGTCGTCCGTGATGTAGACTCAGCGAACTCTGACCGCGTCGCAGATGGTGAGAACACTGAACTGATCGAGCAGGAATCACTCCGGACAGACTATTTGGGTTTCAATGTTGAAAAAGAACCGTTCGATGATGTAAAAGTCAGACAGGCGATCTCGATGGCCATCGACAGAGATGCAATTCTTGAAGGTGTGTATGACAGCATGGGACAGACCGCATCACATCCGATCGCCCCGGAGGTCTGGGGTTACGATGAATCTTTGACAGGCCAGGAATATGATCTGGAACAGGCAAAAGAACTGATGGCGGAAAGTGATCATCCGGACGGTTTCAGCACTGAGTTATGGGTCAGGGACGACCAGATGAATGTGGATACTGCACTTTATATCCAGGAAAGTCTGGCTGAACTTGATATTGATGTAGAAGTTGAACAACTTGAGTGGGGGACGTTCCTTGAGAGCACAGGCCAAGGCAATCAGGAAATGTTCCTGATGGGGTGGACGACAGTAACTGCAGACGCGGATAATGGATTGTATGCACTGTATCATTCAGATAATTTTGGTTCAACAGGAAACCGTTCGTTTTATGCCAATGAAGAACTGGACGAAGCATTGGTCAACGGAAGAACCGAGGCGGATGAAACAGCACGTGAAGACGCGTATTCAAAAGCACAGGAAATCATTATAGAAGAAGCGCCGACCGCATCAATTGTACATTCAAACTTCTCAATCGGTGTAGATTCTTCACAGGTTGAAGGCGTCGAAATGGACCCGATCGGTATAGTACGCATAGAAAATGTATCATTTAAATAAGCGATAATTGAAAAACCGGTTATGATTTTAAAAATCTAACCGGTTTTTCACTTGTGAAATATAATGGGACGATGTACTATAAATATAAATAGGACATCGTCCTAAAAATAAAAGGGTGATTATATGAGTAAAGTAATGATTTTTGGTTTAGGAGAAGTTGGCACACATATTTTACATTTCTTAGTCAGAGATCCAAAATGTCCGGAACTGGTCATCAGTGATTTCAATGAGGAAGTGTCGGTAAAAAGAATTGATAATGCCCTGATTGGTGCTGCAATCACAAAAAACTATCCGAAAGTATCTTTTGAACAGGTGGATCTGACTGATGTCGACCGTACTGCAGAGCTGATCAGGAAACATAAGCCTGATGTTGTCATCAACTGTGCTGTGCTGCAGACATGGCATGTCATCAGAAAATTGCCGGAAAAAGAATACGCGAGAATTTCGTCAGCGACACTCGGTGCATGGCTGCCATGTCAGCTGAGTCTGATCTATCATCTGATGAAAGGCATCAAACAGTCAGGTGAAAATCCTAAAGTCATCAATACGGCATTATCAGATTTGACGAACCCTGTACTGGAAAAAGTCGGATTGGCACCGGACATCGGCATCGGCAACGTAGAGCTGATTGAGCCTGCAGTTCGTCTGAATGTCTCAAGAAAGCTTGAAGTTCCCATAGACAGTGTGACAATCTATCTTGTTGCGCATCACCTATGGTGGGTATATCCACGTGAAGCCGGTTATGAGAAGGGGCCATACCATATCAAAGTCATGGTGAATGATAAGGATGTGACGAATCAGTTTGATACAGATAAACTTATGTATGAATCGATCAAACTATATCCGCCTATGACGGATTTCACGACAACTTCAGCGATATCGACCATCAAGAATATGTATGCGCTGATGAGCGCAACACCGATTTTCACACATTCTCCGACACCTAAAGGACTGCCGGGCGGTTATCCGATCCATCTGAGTCAGGAAGGCGCAGAAGTGGTACTTCCAGAAGGCATCACGCTTGAAGAGGCGATTAAAATCAACGAGGACTCTGCGAAACTGGATGGTATTGAAAGAATCGAGGAAGATGGTACAGTCATCTTCGCCGATTATGCACATGAGATTCTAAAAGACATGATCGGTTTTGACAGAAAATCGTTCAAACCGGAAGAAAGTCACGAAGTCGCGCTTGAAATGATGGATTTATACAAAGAGTATTTCAACAAATTGAAAGCAGAAGGCAAAGTCGAAGAATAAAAATCATGGCCGGTCTTAATTAAATTTAAGGGTGGCCATTTATATTGTATAATGATTTTAACAGAAGGACAGAGGTGAGAGTATGGCAGAAAAAGAAGCGGCGACGGTGACTTCAGTGTCACGAGCTATCGATATTTTGAATGCACTCGGTGCGGAAGATATGAAATCGATCAGGGAACTGAGCCATGATTTGAATATTACAAAAAGCACGATACATAGATTACTGCAGACGCTTGAAGTCAAAGGCATGGTCAAAAAGGACCCGACTACAGAAAAATACGGTCTCGGTTATAATGTTCTGGAACTGGGCAAAAATTTAGTGGAGAGCAATGTCATCAGAAATGTTGCATACTCATACATGGAAAAACTGAGTGATGAAACAGGGGATACGGTTCAGCTTGCCCTAGTTGAAAACGATGAAATTCTTATCATCGATACTATTGAAGGCATGAATGAAATCAGGGTATTTGCACAAGCAGGCCAAAAATATCCTATAACATACGGCAGTTTCGGGAAAGTGTTCATGTCATCCAAAAATGACGAAGAATTGGAAGAGGTATTGAAAGAGGCGGAAGGTAATGAAAAAATTGTAAAAGAGATTACTGAAATCAGAAAAACAAGAGTGGCTGTGGGTGTAGATACACCGATACGCGGAGCTGTCAGCCTGGCGACACCGATTGTAGACTCTGATGATAAAATTATAGCGGCAATTTCAGTTGCCGGTGTAAAAACCGAAGAGAAAATGAACGATCTGACTCAGCTGGAAGATATCATCAGAAAATATGGCGTGAAAATATCAAAAGCATTGAACCGATAAAATGAAAAAAGCGGAATTTAAAACCGGATACCAGACCATCAAATGACATCCATTTTCATTGCTGAGTATTTGTAAGTATCACATTTTACTTTATAATGGAGACAATACTTAAAATATAAGGGGATGTCTTATGATCAAAGAAGTGATCGAACAACTTGTTAATCAGCAGTCTACAAAGAATATCTCATACGTAATCGAGCATGAAGATGAAGTGATCCAGCACCAGGAAAATAAAATCTACCGCTCGGCGAGTGTCATTAAAATACCGCTCTGTCTGGCGGCATTGAAGAAGGCACATGAAGCGGGAAGAAATGACCTGATTCTGGTGCAGGATAAGGTGGACGGTTCGGGTGTCCTTTATTCGTTGAATGATGTGGAAGTTCTTCCTGTGAAAGACGTCGTCGT
>DEQG01000115.1:7609-8786 GCA_002360325.1 Salinicoccus sp. UBA3372
TCCAATATGCTGATGGATTACGTCGGTTTTGACCAGCTTGCAGAATCGTTCAAGGAGTGGGGTATCACTGATTCGGCGCTGAAACGCCATTTCATGGATATGTCCGGTGACACATCGAAAATGTATAACGTCGCGACGGCGAAGGACATGATGACGGCACTCAATCTTGTATATGAAGAAAATGAATTTATCCCTGAAGAAGTCAGAAAAGATATGCAGAAGCATATGAGAGATTCACAGTTCAATGACCGTATCGGCGGGGTGTTGAATGACGGCGGGGATGAAGAACATATCACCGTGTCTAACAAGACGGGAACGATCAATAACCTTGAACATGACATCGGTGTTTTCCAGTCGAAAGATAAGACGGTCAAGTTTTCCGTCCTGTCATCAGAATGGAACAGCAANNATTAATCAAAAAATAATCTGAAAATCCGGCTGATGAGTCCGGAAAACTCCAAGTATGCGTCGATGGGCAGGCGAACCGGTCCGTCTTTTCTTACGCTTAATAAAATACTCTCCATCCCAGAGTCACAATCTAATTTAAAATATTTTTGATGACTCGTCCGGCTAATTTAATTGCTGCAAATATGAATTCGAAGGCGACATCAATAACGCCGCCCCTGTTCAAATCTTTTCTCTGCTTTTTATCAGGTGCCATAAAGTAAGACTCCTATCACCAAGGACATCATGTAATTGATCTTATTATAAACTTACCATATTAAAAACAAATAAAACCACCCTGATTACAGGGTGGTTTATTCCGTTACTGCTCAACCGGTTCCATCTCAAACCCAAACGCTGCACCGTTTCTGTTTTCATCGGTGGCGCCTGTGTATGTGCTGTCATCTGTGTTGTACATGATGCTGTTGACGTTGCCGATCGGCGCGGGGTCTTCAGTGAATCCGTGACCCATGTCATTGAGTTCTGAAATGATATCTTCCGAGATGCCTTCTTCATAGGAGTATGTGTCTGGCCCATTTGTGAATATTCTCGGTTCGTTCAATGCGTCTTCAAGCGACAGATCGTATTCATACGTGTTCAAAATCGTCTGCAGGACGGATGTGATGATCGTCTGTCCGCCCGGTGAACCGACGGTCAATACCGGCTGGCCGTCATTGAAAACGATGGTCGGCGTCATACTGCTGAGCGGACGTTTATTCGGCTGGACTTCGTT
>DEQG01000013.1 GCA_002360325.1 Salinicoccus sp. UBA3372
CTCTCCAATTTTGTTTTGAACGCCTCAGCGATTTCCGACTCTTCACCTTTTACAGGGAAATCAAACTTCTCTTCGTTTATGAACACAGTCGGTACAACTCTGACACCACGCTCAGCCGCTTCAGCCAATATTTCCCTCGTACGGCCTGCCTGGCCAACTTGTTCCACAAGATTCATCGCTTCCAGTTTCATCAATGCTTCTTCGAAACTCGCTGTCCATTCAGGTCTTGTTTCAAGCAATTCCTTCATATCTTTGTATGCTTTCTCAGGTTCATCATAATTTAAATAAGTGCCCGCCACTGTCCCTTTCAGCAACGCACCGTTCGTACGGTCCACATGTTTGATGACATGTTTGACCTTACCCGATTCGATATACGGTGAAAAAATTCCGTCGATGACTTTTATATAAGTTGAGCAGAACGGGCACCCTATATTGATATAGGACTCTATCGTCGCTTCCGCTTCCTCCGAACCTAAAACCAGGTGTTTCACTTCATTTGACATGATCTATTCCTCCTTGTTGATTTAAATTCTACCTATAAGGAAGGAATTATTGAAATTAAATGCTTACATGCTACATTTCATCAATCATTTTTGTCACTCTTAAAAACTCGTCCACATCTTCAGCATTGTGAACATGAACCGGGGAGACTCTGACCAGCGATTCAAGACCGACCGCCTCCAAAATACGTTTGGAATAATGGCTGGCAGATTCTCTCGCAAACACCTGGATATTATTTTCTTTATATATTTCAACAGCTCTGTTGTTGGGAATATTGCTGAATGTCATCGCTAAAATCAAATCCTGATTGATTCCGTTTGACTCTTCAAAATGGATGGTTACATTGTTAAGTTCTTTTGTACCTTCGACGGATTCGGATCCATTCAAAAGCCTGTTCAATATCGCCTGCTCTTGCAATGTGATTCGTGTCATGCCCTCTTCGATCAACGTTCTTCTGTCAGAACTTTCATTGAAATAAAAACCGATCTCACAAATATAATCGATGATTTTTGAAAACGACGCATAATGTGCCGGTGTCGCACTGCCAAGATCCCAGTTTGTTTCATCAGTAGCAAGAAGCCTGTGATGCGGCAGACGCGAGAGCCTGGCTGACAGCCATGCAAAACCGACACCTCGCAGACCGAACATTTTATAAGGTGCCAGATTGATACCGTCGACATGACAGGTACTCAAATCGATCAGTTCATGCGGGGCGCCCTGGACGGCATCGACTATGATTATTGCATCACTGTTTTTCTCATGAATCGCTTTTGTATATTTCTCAAGATCATGCATAGCACCCGTAATGTTCGAAGTCAGTATTAAAGATACTATCCTTGTATCGTCGTCAATGTGCGACAGCAGTTCTTCTAAAAATACACTACCTGTACCATGATCTGCCTCTGCCACCCTTAACTCGTGCCCATACTGCTGCGCTGAAAATTCACATGCATCGTAAGAAGACGGATGTTCAATCGCAGTTGTTACAATATTTCCTTCAGGCAGGTCCATCGATGCGACAGTAATCATTTCAAAAATGATTTTTGAAGCCGTTAATGAAATTGCGACTTCCCCGCCTTGTGCATTAAGCAGTAAGCGGATGTCTTTTTTCCCATCCGTGATGTATTGATTCAAAGTTTGAGCAATATCATAATCCCTTACTGGTGAATCAGGTATTTTCGATATTTCATCATAAGCTTCCAGAGTCGGTTTCAATCTCAGTGCACCGCCGGCATTTTCAAAAAATATTCTTCTGTTTCCATTTATATCATCATTCAAATAATAAAACTGCTCTCTTAATTTATTCTGCAGTTCACCAGGAAAAAACTCAGTGTTTCTGACCGTCATGCCCATTCCCCTTTTATTTTAGATTTATGAATATACTTTTTCTTATAGTATTTTACATTACATAAAGAGTAGTGATACTCTAATTGTAATAATATTTAAATTATTTACAAGGAGTGTATGTCATATGCCTTCAGCAGAGGATTTATTTGATAAACTGAATGCCGATTTAGCACCGGGCCAGGAGAAGCGTTTGAATTTTGATGATATTGAGCTGAAAGGGGAAAACCTTCCGGGTGAGCCGGCGGACTTTTCACACGGTGATGTGGATGCTTTTGAACCTGTGCCCGGCGCACTTGAAAATTTCAACTACGGCTTCAAGGAAATCGGCGGTACTCAGGCCTACACCGTCTACCGGGGCCGGGAGGATATCCTTGAGGATGTAGCTCGAAAACTTTCCGACTACTCCTCAACTGCGATCGATCCTGAAAATGAACTGATCATTACACCGGGCACCCAGGGCGCATTGTTTCTCGCAGTGGGTGCAACTGTTACCCGCGGTGACAAAGTTGCGATTATAGAGCCGGATTACTATGCCAACAGAAAACTCGTCCATTTCTTCCAGGGTCAATTGTATCCGATTCAACTGGACTATCTGAATCACGAAGATAAGGCAGGCATTGATCTGGAAAAACTGGAGAACAGCTTTAAAGACGGTGTATCGACTTTTATTTTCTCAAACCCGAATAACCCGAGTGGGGTCGTCTACAGCAAAGAAGAGATTACTGAAATTGCAGAGCTTGTACGCAAGTACGATGTGAATGTCATCGTCGATGAGTTATATTCGAGGCAGCTTTTCGACGGTCGCACTTACACACATCTTGCAAGCCTGGATATCATCCCGAAAGAAAACATCGTTACTATCATCGGACCTTCCAAAACGGAGTCGCTGAGCGGTTTCAGACTGGGCGTCGCTTACGGTTCTAAAACCATCATCGACAGGATGGAGCAGCTTCAGGCAATCGTTTCTCTGAGAGCCGCCGGCTACAGCCAGATTGTACTGAAAAACTGGTTCAGTGAGCCTGAAGGCTGGATGGCTGAGCGCATCAAGGCGCACCAGGATATCAGGGATACGCTGATCGAATTGTTCAGAGATGCAGGCTTTGAAGTGAGAACGACAGAAGCGGGCAGTTATATATTTCCCAAGATCAATGATCTTTCAATCGACTGCGAGAATTTCGTCAAAGTACTTAAGAAGCAGGCAAAAGTGACAGTCACACCGGGCACCCAGTTCGGTCCTCAGTTTACAGACTGCATCCGGTTGAATTTCTCTCAGGATAAGGATAAAGCCGTCGATGCAGTAAAAAGAATAATTAAGATTGCAGGGTATTATAAAGATGAACAATAAAATCATACCAAACGGCAATTATAAACTGGCGACAAGAGACGGGGATAAAGTTTACACTTCCGGAATCACACCAAAAATCAACGGGGAACTGGTGAAAACAGGCAAACTTGATAATCAGACAGATTTGAACGAATACGAATCAGTGACCCGGCAGGCGATTAAAAATGCGATACAGGTCATCAACCAGGAAATTTCAGACGGGGAAGCGGTAGACAGGATCATCATGATGACTGTTTACGTCAATGCTTCTGAAAACTTCGAACACCATTCAAAAATCGCAGATTTCGCTTCCGATTATTTAGTTGAACAGTTCGGAGAAACAATTATCGGATCCAGGGCCGCTGTCGGCGTGAGTTCACTGCCGGGCAATGCACCGCTGGAAATCTCTTTAATAGTAAAAATCACGTAAAAATATGCCGGAAAAACCAGTCCCGGCATATTTTCATTCTATATCTTCCAATTCCTCATCCACAAATGCTTCTCTGTTTTCCTCTATCAATGTTTCTATCTCTGCCTTTCTCTCTTCAAAAGACTCCTCTGTTACATTTTCCGCATCTTCTCCGTACTCATTGAAGAATTCCTGCAGCACCTCATCTCGCTCTTCAGCATATTCTTTGAAGCTCGGCAATTGCTCCTCGCTGTATTTATTGGCCAGCATGATGTCAGTATTCACCAGAACATTAGTAGTTGTTATTGTGGAATTAATACCCTGGTTGCTCATACGGATTCTTTCATTGGATGTACTGTTATACTCCCTTAAAACCTCATTCAAATTCTCATTGGACCATCTTATCCAGTCATTGATCAGACGATTCTTCTCACTTAGCAGTGCATTCTCGAGTTCCACAGTGTTGGCAGCTTCAAGATACTCTCCGCCGCTCGCTTCTGTAATATCCACCAGTTCCTGCACTTCATCATCGCTGATATCAAATCCTATGATATTGAGAACTGTTTCAATATTTTCATCCTGAGGCAGGTCTTCCACCGCAGCTACCGGGTCACCTTCACATGTTTCCTTACCGTCACTGACAATATAAACAGTATGGCTGCCGACCGCATCACTTTCTTCAATCTGCGTTCCGACTTCCTCTATCGCTGCAGCTATCGGAGTATAGCCGACCGGTTCGAATTTGTTCAGTGCATCATTGAATTCGCCACTTTCATATTCAGCAAGCGGGTATGTTGTTTCTATCGCTTCGCAGCTGTTTGCATCAGTGCCGTCTTCATCACCGAAACCGTAGTTGATCAGACTGACCTCTACACCTTCGGGAAACTCGGAAGCAAAGTTATCCACCGCTGTTCTGGCAACTTCCATCTTGGTCTCCCCGTTCACTTCCTCAAGCATACTGCTGCTGTTATCAAGCAGTATATAAATATTATTATTCAGCAATACCGTATCTCCATCGACTTCCAGACCGCCCGGCATATTACTCAAGTTTACATCCAGCTCCGGGTCATATGAATTAAAAAATTCAATGGCTTCAATAGTATCCGGATGACCGCCGACGACTTCCATCGCTTTGTCGTACATACTTTCACTCGTCAGATTTTCAATGCCGGTTTCTTCTATATATTCTGTAAGTACTTCCTCCAGCACAGATGCACCGTCTTCTACATCTGTGCCCTCCTCTTCAGCAAGAACAGTCTCTGTTGTAATTTCAATAGGCTCATCTGCTTCTACATTTTCTTCAATTTCATCTGCACCTTCAGTTTCAGAGCCATCATCTTCTGATTCCATTTCTTCAGTACTATCTTTTCGTGACTCTTCTGTCGCCGCTTCTGCAAATTCGTCCTCTTCTGCTGATTCACTTTCAGCCACCTGCTCTTCTGCATCATCCAGTTCTTCCGTATCATCGTTCTGGCCACATGCAGTCAACATAAGTAATAGACTAAAAACCAATAATTTCTTCAAATGTCATCACCTCACAAAGGGTTTGCATACAGTATATATTATGCGGGTATAATTTTGAATATTTTATGTCATTTGTATGAATTCATCACTTGTATAATTTAGTTGGTTTCAAAACTTGACCTGCATCAATTTTTAAATTTTCATTCCCCTGTAATCTATAGATAAGATGAACAACAGACGGGAGAGGAAATTAAAAATGGCAAAAATCACTTTTAAAAATGTCGCAGCAGAAAATTTTCCAATACTTGAAAAAATGACCCCTATCGTTACACGGGTTCATGGAGAAGGTCATCCTGAACTTGCAGATGTCAAGGATATTTTTCAGAACATAAATGAAAAGGTGCAGAATTCTGAAGAGGCTGATTTAAAAATGGATTTTGGGAAATTGAGAACCGTGACGGATAATTATGAGGTCCCTGCAGACGGTTGCGAAGCATACACGACAATATATGAATTACTGGAAGAAGCGGATAAGGCATACCATTCACTATAAATTGAAAATGCCGGGATACCCCCATATCCCGGCATTTTTATAAAAACTTATACATATCTTTTCTTCTGCTTTTAAAGATCGGGATATCTTTCCTGACCTGAGCAATGTAATCCAGATCTATATCCGTTTCAACAATTTCTTCTTCATCAGCGCTGCCCTGACCCAGCACTTCACCAAATGGGTTGATGATGACACTGCTGCCTGCGAATGTCGTGCCGTTCGGCTGTGTGCCGAAGGTATTCGAGCCTACAATGTAACATTGGTTTTCAATTGCCCTCGCTTTTAAAAGTGTCAGCCAGTGCTCTGTACGTTCCGCAGGCCATTCTGCTACTACAAATATGACTTTTGCATCATCCAGCGCAAGGTCTCTGAACAGTTCGGGGAACCTGAGGTCATAGCATATGACCAGACCGGCTTTGTTGCCAAGCAGTTCAAATGTATCTGCAGATGCACCGCCGCCTGTTAAATATTCCGGTTCATTCAGCATCGGTACGAGATGGATTTTGGAGTACTCGTAAATAAGCCCGCCTTTTTTATCCACTACAAATGCCGTATTCAAAACATCGCTTCCTTCCTTGATGTTCGGAACCGAGCCTGCGACAATATTGACTTTATATTTTACAGCAAGTTTTTCCATTTCCTCTTTGACTCCGCTGAGGTTGTGAAATGCGAGCTCCTCGATGTTTTCCAGATCGTAACCGCTGGTCCACATTTCGGGCAGGACGACTATGCTGTCCTCTTCCAATGTATGCTCATGAAATAAACTTTGTACTTTTTTCAAATTTTTTTCATAATCGCCTTCCGTCACTTCAAACTGAAAAATAACAGCTTTCATTCCATCATCTCCTGATTTTAATTCATGCAGTTCTTACTGAATATTCTCATTATACCAAATATAATATGCATATTAAAACCATACAACATACGTGTTTCACATTTGACACCGTTTACAATCACAGCTAAGATTATTGGCAATAAGCAAATGACACAGGGGGTGCTTTAATTGATATCACTGAATTTAACTGCAGAAACGAATATTTCCTTGAATAACTATATACTTAATTCAATCAGCTTGTTCAAGTATACTCCTAAAGAACTCCACAAGTATGTCATCGGTAAATGTAATGAAAATCCTTTGATATACATTAAAGACGAACAGCACCTGCCCGATCAATCAGCAGTATGTTCAGGCAATGATATTATCGAAGAAATCACTGATCATTTCAATTACACTTTAAAAAGCAGCGATAAAAAAATAATGGACGTTATCTTAGGTTCTTTGTCCCCGAAAGGCTTCCTCGAATCATCTGATGAGGAAATTGCTGCACTGACAAATGCCGGTCCATCCAATGTGAAGCTGCTAATAGCTGCATTGAAAGACTATGGTTCAAAAGGCGTCGGATGTACAGATGCGGTGGATTTTATAAAGTTCCAGCTGAAAACCAATGATACATATGACGAAGCTCTGTTCAGTGCTTTTAAAGATAATTTACATGATATACAAACCGGCAGTTTAAAGTTTCTGTCCTTTCTGGACATCGACCCCGACGACTTCCATTCCTATGTAGAGAATGAAATTAAACGATGCAGTCTTTACCCATTGGACGGCGATGAGCAGATTGATATACTGCCTGAAGGTTCCATCTCAGTCGTTCAAGACAGACTGCAGATTCAGATCGAGGACTACCTTGCTGAAGATATCGTCTTCGAACCGCTTTACCTGACCGGCGAAGAGACTGACTTTTCCAATCAGATCAAGACCTACCGGGAAGAATATTCAGAACTGGTCTCAATGCTGAAAGCACGTAAAATATATCTTTTAAAAATATTGCATGTGATTTGTGATATTCAGAAGAACTACATGACGGGAGATGCAGATTACCTGCATTCACTGGATCAGAGCAGGCTCGCAGAACTTACCGGGCTCAGCGCTGCCACGGTCAGCCGTCTGATTTCCAATAAATATATCTCCACACCGCGGGGCATACTGCCGATTCAAAGCCTTTTATCCAAAGAGTGCTGTAAAGGCTTCTCCGTCAGCCAGGTAAAGTACATTATCAGAAACATCAATGGTTACGCCACACTTTCCGATAATAAAATCTCAGTGATCCTGAATGAACTCGGTATTAAAATATCAAGACGCACCGTCAATAAATATAAAAATCAGATACTCGGAAAATAGTAAAAACCGGCCCTTTCGGCCGGTTTTTATTTTAGTCCAACTTTTCCATCAGGCTTTTCAGTTTTTCGACTTCTTCATCTGTCAGACCGAGTCTCGGCTTTCTTGAAGGTCCGCCGTTCAACCCTTTCAGGTCCATCGCCTTCTTGACGATCTGCACGTACTTGCCGGAGTCCTCAAGGAACTCACACAGAGGCAGAAGGTCTTTATTCAGCGCTCTCGCTTCTTCAAACTTATCTTCTTTCATCAGTTCATAAAGTTTTGAAGCACTTTTCGGCGCGATGTTAGCTGCTACCGACACCCATCCCGCAGCGCCCACTGCAAATGATTCATATGCTAGATCGTCCGATCCGCAGAACATGACGAGATCCGAATTTTCTACAAGTGTTCTCACCTTTCTGATGTCGCCTGTCGATTCTTTGATGTACTGTACTTTATCCAGTTCCTTATCGATTTTATAAATCGTTTCATTCTCAAGATCGACATTCGCAGTGAACGGGTTGTTATACATCATAATAGGTTTTGTCACGACATCATTCACATCTTTGAACTGGTGGAATGCTTCCTCTTCTGTCGGTGTCTGATAAAATGAGTTGATCAGAAGATGGCCGTCCGCCCCTTTTTCCTCTACAAACTTCGCATACTCGATGACCTTGTCCGTTCTTTCATCTGCGATACCGACAAGCAGTTTCGTATCGCTGCCCTTCACCTGTTCACTTACCTGCGTGATGATTTTTTCCTTCTCATCGTCATCCAGGGATGCAAATTCTCCCGTACTTCCGACGATGATGATTCCTGCGACTTTCAAGTCCAGATAATGCTGCACGTTTTCTGTCAATCCTTCATAATTTACGCTGTAATCCTCATTCATTGGTGTAATCAGTACCGGGTATACCCCTTCAAATTTGTTCATCATAATCTTCTCCTTTTAATTTTTATCCATTCATTATATCTGGTAACCATGTAGCTAAAATTGGGAATAATACAATAAGAATGATTGCTATTAATTGTATTACAATAAATGGTAGCGTTGCTTTATATATCTTTCCTATACTCACTTTGTTACCAACTGCGCTTTTCAGATAAAATATTGCAAATCCAAATGGCGGAGTTAAAAATGCCATTTGTAAAACTACCATGAATAATATCGCCCACCATAATGGATCAAACCCAGCTTCGACAATTACTGGGGTTATAATTGGTGCTGCTAACATTATTAGTGCCATAGTCTCTAAGAACATCCCTAGAATAATCACAAAAACAATTGCAAAAAGCAATACTCCCCATGCTCCTCCGGGAGCATTCGCTGCTAATTCTGATACCATCTGATTGCCTCCGATACCTGAAAATACTGCGCTGAATACTGCTGCCCCTATTAGAATCCAAGCAACCATTCCTGTCATCTTTCCCGACTCTTTGATTGCTTCTTTTGCATTTTCCCAACTAAGTCTTTTGGAAATAACAGCAATTAAAATGGTTCCTACGACTCCTACAGCTGCTCCTTCAGTCGGAGTTGCAACACCTGTAAATATTGATCCCAGAACAAATATAATTAGAATCATGGGTAATATTATTGCTCTCAATGCTATTATTTTTTCTTTAAATGAAACTCTTTCCTGCTTTACTAATGCTGGCGCATTAGCAGGATTTTTATATGCCATGAATAATATATATACTATAAACAATACTACCAAGAGCAAACCTGCACTTATACCACCTGCGAATAGACTAGAAACTGAAAGACCTGTCATCGCACCATACACAACCATATTTAAACTGGGTGGTATTAATTGACCTAACGTTCCCCCGGCCATAACCGTACCGAGACTCAAGTTCTCGTTGTACTTGTATCTCATCATATGAGGGAGTGCAATTAAACCTAGTCCTATTACTCCTGCTGCCACCACTCCTGAAATTGCACCAATTATTGCACCGACGACGATAACAGTGATAGCCAAACCACCACGTAATGCTCCTGACCATTTATACACAGCATCAAACAAGTCAGAAATTATATTAGATTTTTCAAGTAGTATTGACATAAAGATAAAAAGCGGTATAGCTATGAGAGTGTAGTTATTCATTATGTTCCAAGTGCCGCTTGTTAATAATGCTGTACTATCAAAACCCCATAGCATCAATGCAAAAATAACTCCTGTACCAGCTAGTGAAAATGCAATAGGAACACCTAAAAATAACAGTAGTAATAGTAATACGAACATCCAGATAGGGGCATAATCAAATATTAGACTCACTATTGTCACCCCTCTTTGTTATTATTTTGTAAAGTTCCACCAGGGCTTGCAGTAACAATAAAAATGCACTAATAGGTATAAACCATTTGAACCACCAAATCGGAGGGTTAAATGACGTTTGGTGAGCAGATCGTTCTTGGATCGTGGTAGATTCGATTGATAAGTCGATACCCTTCCAAAGCAGAAACACTGCAATCATTATTATTATTAAACTTATAAAAATATTTAATATTTGTGCTGCTCTTCCTTTGATATACACTTGTATTATGTCAACCGAAATATGTCCTTTAGTTCTTAAAGTGTCTGCGCCTGTCAGTAAAATCATAATTCCAAACAGGAAAATTGTTCCTTCGAATCCCCAGTCTGGATAATTACCAAAAAACCTTCTCATTATTACAGTGTAAAAGACCACTAAAGTTAGAGGGATTATAAGATAATAAGCCAACTTCCCAGAAAGTGCTGAAAGTGTTTCGATTACTTTTATAATTTTCTTCATAATTTCCCCCTCTGTTACTCAGAGTAACCAAGTATTTCAGCTTCTTCCTGATAACCAAGCTCATATAAAACCTTTGCATATTCTTCTATGTACTCTTTACTTAATTCACTTTCTTCTTTTTGCTCTAACAAGTATTCAAATCCAATTTCTCTCATTTCCTCAACATCTTCTTCTGGTAATTGAATAAATTCGATATCAGGATTATTTCTCCACTCAGCCTCTTGTCTTTGGCTTTCTACTCCATATGCAATTGCGGATTCATATCTTACTTTGTCTCTTGCAACGTATACCGCTGCCTTTATTTCTTCTGGTAATTCTTCCCAGGCGCTTTCATTAACAATTAATTCTTTATCTGTACTGGGACCAACATGTATTGCAGGCTCTATTACATAATTTGTAACTTCATCCAGGCCCATTTCACCATTCACTAAAAAATCATTGAATTCTGCGGCATCAACCGTCCCTAACTGAAGCCCTGTATATATTTCTGGTGCTGATAAGGAGATGGACGATGCCCCTAATCTACTGTAGAAACTAGACGCAACACCAGCTGCTCGTATATTTTTACCTTCAAAATCCTCAATCCCCTCTATAGGAACCCTGGACATTAACATTTCTGCTGGTGCATAATCAAAAGCTCCCAGATTTGTGATCCCAAATTGTTCATATGCTTTAGTTGTAATAGGTTCTAATCTTTCCGATCTATAGAAGTGTTCTTCAAAACCATTTAACGGATCACCCGGTATAGTGCCCCCTGCTAAGTTGAACACAGGATCCTTTCCTGTCCAAAAACCTGTGTATATAGCCGCCATTTCAACAACGCCATTTTGGACCATTTCAAACGTATCATTATTTGGAAATAGTGTATCGGCACCGTAAGGTTCAATAATTAGCTGTCCATTTGTTGTTTCCTCAACTGCCTCGACAAATGGCTTAATAGTACCATCATATCTTGAAGTCCCTTCTATTTGATGAGTGACAATCCGCCATTCATAAACTTGCTTTTCCCCTTCTGGTACGGTTTGAATAGGTGCACAACCAGAAATTATTAGCATCATAATAAGAGAAATACTTAAAACTGTTTTTTTCATATCTTTACCCCCTCGTAAATGTTTTCGCTTACATCATTGAATTTTCTAATACTTTGACTATATTTCACTGTGAGTGAAAAGTCAATGATTATTTTACTCACAGTGAAATTAAGGGTATGTAATTGATGACCTAGTATTAAACCAATGAATGAGGATTACAATGTAATCCTCATTCATTGGTTTAATCAGTACAGGGTATATCCCCTTCAAATTTGTTGTTCATG
>DEQG01000048.1:0-25274 GCA_002360325.1 Salinicoccus sp. UBA3372
TAAAAGCAGCACAATGACTGTACTAGCCTGCACGCCCCCGTCAAGCATCAGATTCAGAGCGTCCAGAGGATTGGCCGGTGTCTGTTCTATCGTTCCATATGTGCCTGGAATCGGGTCGCCCTCTTCGTTCGTGTCAAACTGCCCTGCCGGTACTATGTATGTAAATAAGCAGGCCACCAGCATAAGCGATAACATGATGATAATGACATTTGGCATTTTGAATTTCTTTTTTTCTGGTTCATTCACTTCCATTTGACTCATAAATGATGCCTCCCTTTAACCCCTGCTACAAAAGTGGGATAAAGGACATGGTCTCATATAACTTTCTCAATTTAAATAAAAAGGAACCGGTGAAATTTAAATATTATCAGCAGAATGTTACCTTATTAATATATAGTAAATAACATACAGCCAGCTGAAAAGACCGTGGATGATTGCCCACAATATTGACTGATGAAGACTCCAGGAGATTGTTATTGCTAAAACTGTACCAAATCCAACGCCTGTTTTTACGACTGATTTTCCACTTTCCATGAACATTCACTCCTTTATATTTAAATTGTGTAAATTTATTAAATTAAATTGTGTTTTTATATTGAATTTTATTAACCTAATTGATACAATGATTAATGTTCGGTTGAAAAACAATATCAATGTTCCACAGTAGCTCAGTGGTAGAGCTATCGGCTGTTAACCGATCGGTCGTAGGTTCGAATCCTACCTGTGGAGCCATATGGAGATGTACTCAAGTGGCTGAAGAGGTACCCCTGCTAAGGGTATAGATCGCATTGCGCGGTGCGAGGGTTCAAATCCCTCCATCTCCGTACTCTAGTCTGCAACCATTATGGTTGCAGACTTTTTATGTTTAAAAACCTTTACCGGGGTTTGACAAATGCTCATTGCAACAGCCCGATTAAAATAATAAGCATCAATAATGAAATTATAAATGGCAGTATCAAAAAGAACCAGCAGCCGAGCCCCATATTGGTGGAATCGTCCACACTGCGTTTTAATGGTTCCCTCTTTCTTTTCCTCGGCCTTTTTCCATCTTTCTTTTTTTGACGTCCGGTAAACCTGTCTATTATATATTTAGGTTCATCATTATTTTTCTTATTCGACATAATACGCAGCCCCCTTTACGTATATTTGTCCTGAGTCTGTACCTTTATTTTACCATTTAATGAATTTTACATATAGTTTTTAAGACGACAAAACCCACAATACCTGACGGTCATTGCGGGTTTAAAATAATAAATTCACTTCATGTCTTTTCCTGAGTAAAAGTCTTCACCCTTCATCTCTTCAAAAATAACACGTACTGTATCTTTCGATGCAAAATCAGTATTGTACATCGTGTTGATAATTTCTTTCGCAAGTGCCTCTTTCTGTTCAGCACTGCGTCCTTCTTTTAATTGAATTCTTACAAACGGCATTCCATCACTCCTCTGGCTGTATTTCCCCAATTATACTTTTAATATGTAATCTAAGCCAAATCATTGATTTTTCCGCCGCTTATATACTGTAAATAAGCTTTGTAGGACACATCACTGACTTTGTCACTCGATCCTGTAATATCCGTCATATAATCACCTGATGAAGTACTGTTCTTATATTTGGCTATCTCACTGTACTCGAACTTTTCTTTTTCCAGATTGAATTTGTAATGCAGCTTTAAGGCATTTAAATATTGGTTGTTGAAAGACGTAAACGAGATATCGACTTCAATCTCTTCATTATTATTAAAGCGTACTCTGGTATTGCCATTATAATTTCTGTAGGAATGTATATGCTTTATATTGAACCAGTTGTTTTCCGTCACTCTGTCTGAATGTGTGCAGAAGAAGATGATCGACCCGAATAGATCGATGATCACCGGCAGCTTTGCTGACAAACCGGTCAATTTCTTCGTTAACTCTTTTCTTGCCGGATAGCTCTGCGAATATTGCCTGCAGTTTCTTTCCAGAATTTTATTTGGTGATGTCAGGCAATGAAAACCGTTGCCGTACACTTCCCCCACTCTGCACTCGGTCAACCCCTTGTTTTCTACAGACAACATGTACATCGTATCATCGTTAATATTGAAATGCTGACGTTTCATAAATCTGCCCCTTTATGTTATGATAAATATAATATAACATATGTTAACTATTCTGTTAACTATTATTGTCATCATTAAAATATATGTAATTTATAATGGCTGGGGTATTTTTACATCTTAAAATTGTCAAATAATTCAAAACATATTTGACAATGTATTTACGACCATTTATAATTCTATACAAGATAAATTAAGGGGGCCGAATATTATGAGTAAACAAGTCTATCCTGTTAACCAGTTAAGAGTATTCATCAATACGATTAACGATCTTTCTGCTGATATCCTGCTTCAGGAAGCTCTTGATGACTTTAATGCCAAACTTTACGAGCAAAAGATTGAAGAATCACTGGTAGAAAAAGATGAAGAAAAATTCAACACCTACACCACTTTGTTAAGAGAGATTAATGAAGATGCGAATTAAAAATAACCTTATATACAAAAAAAGCTGACTTTACTTAGTAGAGATATACATAGTAAAGTCAGCTTATTTTATTTATACTGCGAGATTTAAAAATTCTTCTCTTGTGATTCTGCCAAGATAATGGCTGATATCCACATCTTTCAATGCATTATCAATCGCTTCGTAGCTGTGTTCAACACCTTCGAGCTTTTCTTCGATATCCACGACTTCTCCGACTCCGAAGAAATCACCGAATATTTTTGCCTGTTCGATTCTGCCTTTACTCACTTCAAATCTGAGGTCAAGCAGACCTGCAGAAAATTTATGCGAAACGCTGAAGTTGTACTTCGGATTTCTGCCGTAGTTCCACTCCCACGTCTGATACTTCTCTTCTGAAAGTTTGTCAATCTCTTTCCAGTCATCGTCTGTGAGCTTGTATTCTTCTATCTCTTCCAATGAACCGAATATTTTGATCAGTATACGGCGTTTGAATTCTTCGATATCAATCTTTTCATCCAGGAAGTCATTGATGTTTCCGACTCTTGCACTGACCGATTTGATACCTTTGGATTCTATCTTCTTAGGATTCACTTTCAATGCGTTCTGTACTTCACCGATATCGCTGTCCAGCATCACTGTACCATGGGAGAACATTCTGCCTCTTTGTGTGAACATCGCATTGCCTGATACTTTTTTGCCATCCACTTCGACATCGTTTCTGCCTGACAGTGCCGCATTGACGCCCATTTCCTGAAGTGCATCGACAATCGGCTGGGTAAATCGTTTAAAGTTATGGAAACTGTCTCCGTCATCTTCTGTGATAAAGCTGAAATTCAAGTTGCCTTCATCATGGTAGACAGCACCGCCGCCGGATACGCGACGTACAACTTTAATACCGTGCTCGCGAATATAAGATTCATTTATCTCTTCAATCGTATTCTGGTTTTTACCTATGATGATCGATGGCTGGTTCACGTAGAATAAAAAGTATGAATCATCTGTCGGAATTTCTCTTAGAACATACTCTTCCATCGCCAGATTGACCATCGGGTCTGTAATATTATTGTTGGATATGAACTTCATGGTGTGACCTCCTATAAATTATGATTTGATACCATTATATATTAATCAACTGTAATTACTATTGATTTTGAAGAATTTTATCTGCCGTTTCCTTTGCACCTTTAACACAGTCAGGCAGTCCTACTGCATAGTGGGAGGCGCCGATCAGATGTACACCCGGATAATTTTCTTCCATATAATTTTGAATGCCGTCGATCATTTCTTTATGCCCCACATTATAGTTAGGCATGGAGTTTTTAAGCTTAGTCACAATCTGCAGCTCAGGTTCGCCTTTGATATCCATGATTTTGTTCAAGTCTTTTAGGGCAAGTCTTACGATATCTTCTTCTGACTTCTCTTCGACGACAAAGTCTCCCGGACGGCCGACATATGCTCTGAGAAGCACTTTGCCTTCCGGTGTGGAATGTTTCCATTTCTTATTCGTCCATGTACATGCTGTAATTGCTGTATCCATATTACGACTGACAACGAAACCGGTACCGTCGATATCATTGATCACCTGACTCTTGTCAAAGCCCATGACGACAGTGGCAACACTTGTTGCCGGCATGTGCTTAAAGTACTCAAGTTCCTTATCGTCGAACCAGCGTTTATATTGAAAGTGCGGTGTTGTGATGATGACTTCATCATAAGTTTTCTCAGCACCATTGACAGTCACTTTATAACCGTCTTCCATTTTTTCAATATTTTCTACATCACTGTTTAAATTGAAGTTTACATTTTGAGCAGTGACTTGTTCCTGCAGTCTCTCGATAAAAGAAATAAGACCATTTTTAAACTGGAAGAACTGTCCCACTTTTTTCGTATTGCTTTTAGGCGGCTTCGATTTGATCATTCCTCTGATGAGGCTGCCGTACTTCTGTTCCTGATGTTTGAAGTTTGGATATGTCGACATCAGGCTCAGACTGTCTATCGGCGTACTGTATACACCGGATAACAGAGGTTCAATCAAGTTTTCCAATACTTCATCGCCGAGGCGGCTTCTAAAGAAATAGCCTGCTGAAATATCAGTATAGAGCGGCATCTTGCTCTTTGTAAGATCAAGTAATGCTCGCAGTTTACCCATAGGTGAAATCAGACTCGTCGCTAAAAACGGCCTGATTTCTGTCGGTACACCAAGCATGGTGCCCGGCGGCACCGGATGCAGCTTATGATTTGCATAAATATATGCCTGCCCGGTCTCATTCCTGACCAGGTCCTGCTCCATTCCGATGTCTTTCGCCAAGTCAGTCAAAGCTTCCTTGCGGCTTAAATAAGATTCAGGTCCAAGTTCAATCACATAGCCGTCTTTACGGTATGTATCAATTTTACCGCCTGCATGTCCAGCCTTTTCAAATAAATCCACTTCTATATTTTGATTACTTTCAGTTAAATAATAACTCGCAGAAAGGCCTGTAATACCAGCACCGATTATTGCAACTTTTGTCATTTTTAACCCTTCTTTACTAAAGTAACTCAAGCTGATTGATCATCGCCTGGATAAATCTTTCATCAGTGTTCGGCATTGTAGGCCGGTGGTATGACGCACCCACCTCATCGCAGACAACTTTACACTCGTAGTCGTTATCATAAAGAACTTCCAGATGCTCACACACAAAGCCGAGCGGCAGGTAAATAAAGTGCTTGAACCCGTGTTCTTCGTACAGATCACGCGTCTGATCCTGTACGTCCGGTCCGAGCCATGGCTCCGGTGTGTTTCCTTCTGACTGCCAGCCGACAAATACATTTTGCAGATTCGCCTGTTCTTTCAGCAGCTGCGCAGTTTCTTCGAGCTGTGCCGGATATGGATCATTGTGCTCTTTTATTTTCTCAGGAAGGCTGTGGGCACTGACGATAATGGCCGTATCTTTATGCTCATCTTCACTGATTTCACTCAATGATGATTTGACCGCTTCTGTCCAGAAATCTAAAAACGGCTGCTCTTTATAAAATGATTCCACTGATTTTATCGAAATGCCGTACTTATCACATTCTTCTTTTGCACGCTGGTTGTAAGTTCCGACTGAGAAGTCTGAATAATGCGGTGTAAGTACAACAGTCTCCACTTCTTTGATGCCGTCTTCAGACATCTGCTTTACTGCTTCTTCTATAAATGGATCGATATGTTTTAAACCGATATACAGCTGATACTCATCTTCTGATGCAGAATTATATTGTTGTAACAGTGCCTCTGCCTGCCTTTTTGTAGTATCGGCAAGCGGTGAAATGCCGCCAATGGCTTCGTAGCGGTCCTTCAAATCCTGAAGCGCCTCTTCCGCAGGTGGTCGGCCATGTCTGATATGAGTGTAATACGGTTCGATATCTTCCTCTTTATATGGCGTTCCGTAAGCCATCACCAATAATCCTTTTTTCTGTGCCATTTAAAATCACAATCCTTTACTGTAGTTATGAACAAATTCTGTTAATCTCTTAAGTGTGTCAGGGTTCACTTCAGGGAATACGCCGTGGCCCAGGTTGAATATATGGCCGGTACGGTTACCCTGTGTGACGATTTCTTTCGCTTTCGCTTCGATGATATCCCATTCTGTAAGAAGCAAAGCAGGTTCCAGATTACCCTGCAGTGCTTTAGTCACACCGCTCTGTCTGGCTTCGTCAATCGACATTCTCCAGTCCAGACCTATTACATCGACATCCAGAGTATTCCATTCCGGAACAAGATGTGATGCACCGATACCAAAGATGATTACTGGTACACCTTTGGATTTGACATGATTTACAATTCTGTTGATGTAAGGAGAGATATTTTCACGGTAGACATGACTGCTCAAAGCGCCGCCCCATGAATCAAAAATCTGAATGATGCCCGCACCTGAATCTATTTGTGCGTTCAGATAAGTGATGCTCATTTCAGTCAGCTTATCCATCAGCTTATGCCATGTTTCAGGTTCGTTATACATCATCTGTTTCGTTCTGTGATAGTTTTTGGATGGACCCCCTTCTATCATATAGCTTGCGACCGTAAACGGCGCACCGCAGAAACCGATCAACGGCACATTGAGTTTTTCTTTGGTCAAAATCTCAATCGTTTTATATATATAGCCCAAATCTTTATAAGGGTCCAATTCACCGAGCTTCTCGACATCTTTGATGTCTCTGATCGGATTGTGGATGACCGGTCCTACGCCGGCTTTTATTTCAACATCAATACCGATTGGTGCAAGCGGTGTAATTATGTCTTTAAAAAGAACAGCTGCATCCACATTGTAGTTTTCTACAGGTGTAGCAGTCAGATATGCAGTCAGCTCAGGCTGTTTTGTAATTTCTATTAAAGAATAATTTTCTTTAATTTTGCGGTATTCAGGCTGGCTCCGTCCTACTTGGCGCATAAACCATACTGGTGTATGCTCCGTCTTTTCACCTTTTGCCGCTCGAATTATAGTATCATTAAACAATTCAGAACCCTCCGTCTCATAATTTCCCATACCATTTTATCATACCTTACTTTTTTGGGCATAACGAAAGAAATAATGACAAAAATTCGATATATTAATAGCTGTTAGTTTATCGATATGAACAAACAGGTATAGAGTAAGAGGACATTATAAGAGGTGAACATAATGATTTTATACACAACGACTGGAACAGTCAGATATTTAACAGACTTGCAGGACAGACATCCGGATTTAATGTTGAGCGCGATCGGTCAGGATGCATTGTTATACCGGGAAGGTGAAAAAGGTAATCCCGTCTTCGAATCCGCTTCCGAGTATGAAATTTCATACCAATATGGAGAGTTGAGTCAGAATAATGCGGTTTCCGTTTATTACATTCCGGTTTCCGGCAGTGGCGAAGCATCGATTCTCGGTCATTTTGCGGATTTGAACCAGGAACTGCAAAATGTAAAAGGTTTGACTGCTTATCGTATCGGCCGTGCACTGCATAAAGATTCCTATATCGTCTTTACGCAATGGGCAAACAGCTCAACCATTTCAGATTTTAAAGATACTGACATCTATAAAGAATATCTCGCGCCTGATGCTCTGAAGAAATTCAGGGATATCGGATCTGTATTCCAAAGTTCCATATCCTCGAAAACTTATTTACCGGCAGAAGAAAATGAAGAAAAATACAAAGATATATCTGAAGGAGAAAGAAAAGACTGCTGAGTACATCAATCGCTCAGCAGTCTTTCTTTCTTATATACACTTTTACTGAAATAGCTGTTTAGAAAATAGCCCCATAATGGGAAAATGACAGCAACGTAAAAATAAGTTGGATGCAATACTATGAATAATATAGCCAGTGCAAGAGAGATGACTGACATGGTCTTGTGGGAAAACCTTATATAGCTCTCCTGGATGTACTCTCTCTTGACCGGCCAGATTTTCGGCCAGAGCAGGTACGCCTGAGCGGTATATAGCTGGGACAGCTGAAGCACTATGATGTAAAGTGCAAACAGAATGATGATCGCAGAGAACATGATCTGGTCCACCCACACCATCGCCACTGTAAATATTAACAGCAGCCTCAATATGATCATCGGCAGATCGTTATCCCTTAGAAATGTCCTTTTAAATAAGTACTCATACATATGACCTTTATTGAACCGGTCCGGCTTTGGCTGTTTCAGCAGTGCGTCGAAATATTTCCTTCTTTTATACTGCTTGGATATGTGTCGGACGTTGGTGAACATCGATACATATTGATAATATTTCTGCAGCAGTGCCGCTTCATAGTTGACGAGCGTCGACCAGTCCAGGTTTTTGTACTGCTTTTTATTAATCCAGAAGTACAGCCCCGATATCAGTGCCAGTCCTGCTGCGGCAAGGAAAGCATTTTGCAGCAACAGCATCAGTGAAACGAAGTGGATGAAAACGAGAATGCCGGTGACCGTGTTCTGGGAAACCGGCGAATTGACTGCGTTCCTTCTGATTATAAATGCCATGACATACAAAATGACGGCCATGACAGCGAATATGCCCATCTCCGTAATTGAATGCCCCACACTGAGAAGCAGTAATGCAATGACGAGACCGACAACCGGCAGAGCGATATTCAGCCAGAATGAATATTGGCTCGTATATGAAAAATATTTCTTCATGTTTATTTCATACGGCGGCAGAAACAATACGTCCGCCTCTTTCAGCAATGAGCGGTATTTCGGTAATAGCAGTACACTCATCATCAATGCAGCAATCACATCAAGATAAATGGTGGGTTCCATTGAAGACAGAAGACCCAGCAATGAATAAAGGAATACACCTGCTGCGATTGTTAAGAAAATCAGGAAATGGCTGTTGAATATATATTTGCCATAATAGCTTCTTATCTTTATATCATCTTCAATTCTGCTTTTATACAGAGGTGCTTTCATTTGAACCTGCGCCCCCTGTCAGAGATAGGTAAAGATCATCGAGTGAGGCATCGGGCATATTCATATGTTGACGCAGTTCTTCTATCGTACCGGATACGAGCACCCTGCCGTTGTCCAGAATGACATACCGGTTACAATAGCGTTCCGCAGTCGATAATATATGTGTACTCATCAAAATCGACCGGTTTTTATCTCTTTCTTCAACCATGAGCTCGATCAATGATTCGATGCCGAGCGGATCAAGACCAAGAAAAGGTTCGTCTATGATATACAGGTCCGGTTCCACTATGAAGGCGCAGATCAGCATCACCTTCTGCTTCATTCCTTTGGAGAAATGAGTTGGAAACATGTTGACTTTGTCGTCCAGCCGGAATGCTTTCAGCAGCCTGTCGGCGCGTTCCCACGCTGTCGCTTCGTCCAGGCCGTATGCCATCGCGGTCATATTGACATGTTCCTTCAATGTCAGTTCTTCGTAGAGTATCGGAGATTCCGGGATATATGCAAGGTCTCTCCTGTACTTCTCTGTATCTTCATCTATCTGGATGCCATTGACTTCAATACTTCCTTTATGCGGGTTGAGCAGTCCCAGTATGTGCTTGATGGTCGTACTCTTTCCCGACCCGTTCAAACCGATCAGGCCGATGATCTCCCCGCTTCTGATATCAAAGTTGATATCATGTATAACTGCGGTCTTTGAATAGCCGCCGGTTAAGTTATCTATATTCAGAACCATATTCGACTTCCTTTAATTTAAATAGAATTATTTGTATACTAATACTAAGTTACAATATATCATAATAAAACTACGGAGGTACAATGAATGACTAAAACTATTTTCGAGAAGATCATTGATCGTGAAATACCTGCAAACATCGTTTATGAGGACAATGAGGTACTGGCTTTTATGGACGCCTTCCCACTTTCAAAAGGACATACTCTTGTAACTCCAAAGAGACCGATTGAAAACATCTATGAGCTGGATGACGAAACAGGTGCAAAAGTGATGGCTGCTGTCACGAAAGTATCCAAGGCACTGCGTGATGCATTTAATCCAAAAGGATTGAACGTTGTACAAAATAACGGTTCGTATGCTTCACAATCCGTCTTTCATTTACACTTCCACCTCATTCCGAGATATGATGACGAATATGACGGTTTCAACTATAAATGGGACCCGGTATCTGAACCCGGCTCTGATGATGAACGTCTGGAAATAGAAAACCATATTAAATCCAAACTCGATGAGTAATAAACACCCTTAATGGGTAATGGTCTATATATACTTGCTAAAAGGACGTGTCGTAAATGAAGTTTAAAAATATAGCAGTCGGTTTTGCAGTTGGCGTCACAGGCGGCATGCTGGTCTCATTCCTGAATGCACCGAAATCCGGTTCAGAGCTGCAGCAGTCGTTGAAGAACGAATCAGGTAACTTTAAATCCCAGATGAACCAGCTGAAAATCGAAGCTGATGAAGTCAAATCATCATTTTTGAAAACCAAGCATGAATCACAGGAAGTGTTCAACAGCCTGGGCGATGAAATCAAAACGATGATCAGTAACTTCCAGGCGGATATCAATCCAAATATCGAAAATATACAAGGCCATATTGAAAATGTTTCCAACCGCGGTGAGGAAATCAGTAAAGATGTGGATAACATGATTAACAGAAAGAAAAAATAATTTTCAAATTTTTAAGCAGCGGGACACAATACTATTTGTGTTCCGCTATTTTATTATGATATATTAGCTCTTGTATGATGATTAAAGGAGAAGTGTTTATGAAGAAAAAGTTGATGCCTGTAGTAATCGGGCTTGGTCTTCTCGGACTCGCCGGCTGCGGTAACGGTGAAGAAGGAAGTTCAGATAATGGAAATGGCTCTGGAGAAACAGAGTTCGGTGAAGTTTTAGCAACAAGTGACGCAGGAGACGTAACTATTGATGATGTATTAAATAATATCGGCACGACCCAGGTTGCAAACCAGACGTTCCAATTGACTCTGGATCAGGTGCTGCAGGATAAATACAGTGATGAAGTCGATTCAGCTGAAATTGAAGAAGAAGTAGATGCTGAAATTGAACAGTATGGCGGCGAAGAGCAGTTTGAAATGATGATGGCTCAGCAGCAGCCGGGCATGACGGCAGACAAATATAAACAGCAGCGTATCTCCAGTACATATCACAATCTTTTCTTCACAGAGAAATTTGATATTACAGATGAAGAAGCAATGGAAGGCGCTGTTGAAGGTGCACATATACTGATTGCTGTAGACGAAGAAGCTGAAGACGGACTGACAGAAGAAGAAGCTTTGGAAAAAGCTGAAGAACTCACTGCAGAAATTGAAGATGGTGCAGACTTCGCTGAAGTGGCTGAAGAAGAATCAGATGATGGCAGTGCTGCAAACGGCGGTTCTTTAGGTCTTGTAACTGAAGGACAGATGGTTGAGGAGTTTGAAAGTGCATTGTTTGATCTGGAACAGGGAGAAATGACAAGTGAACCTGTAAAATCAGAATTCGGTTACCACATCATCCAAAGAGGCGATGAAGAAGATATAGACGAAGAGCTGGAACAAGTTAAAAGCCAGCTTGTAAACCAGAAAGTCCAGGAAAACCCGGATCAGGTTTTGACGTTCTATCAGGATCTGATGGAAGAATATAATGTTTCATTCGAAAATGAAGACATTGAATCTTACATCGAGGAAACATTCCTCACATCTGAAGAAGCGGCAAACGAAGGTGAAGAATCTTCAGAAGAAGAAAGTACTGAAGAGACGGACACTGAAGAAAATTCTGGTGATGAAGAGTCATCCGAAGATGCTGCCGAAGACGAAGAAGCAGCTGAAGAAGATGCTGATTCAGAAGAATAATTTAATAAATTTTTATAAGAGCCTGTACAATTGTACAGGTCTTTTTTATTTCAACATGTGGTGATGTGCTGTCTGTATGCGTAAGCTTCTGACAAAATGAGGCCTGGTTTACGAATTACAACGAAGGCCTGAAGAAATGCTTCTCCTGGAACCGCCCCGCTCATGGATCTGCCCGTCTTTCCTTCAATATACAGTCGTCAGCTAAAAAAGTTTTTCAATTTTCTGTCATTTTCTGTTATAATGAGAATTATAAAGCATCCCTGCCCTGTTCTTTCTTTTAGTATCTTCATTCCGGTTATTTTGTAAGCGTTTCCATATATAGAATATAAAGAGATAAGGGGGATTTTATTATGAAAGTGGGCAACCGTTTAACAGTCTACATTGTCATTGGTCTTATCGCAGGTATTATCATCGGGTCGATTTTCAGCCCGATGGCGGATCAGGCTTGGGTCCAGTGGATTGATCAGTTCATTTTTAATGTGGTCGGTCAAATATTCCTGAACCTGATTTTCATGGTTGTTGTACCGGTAGTATTCATCTCTATCGTACTCGGTGTCGTTGGTGTCGGAGATCCTAAAACTTTGGGGAGTCTGGGGATTAAAACAATTGCATTTTACTTAGCAACGACAGCCATAGCAATCACCATTGCGATTATCATCGCCTTAGTACTGCAGCCTGGTGAAGGTCAGGCGGAACTGCTTGATTCTTCTGAAGTTGAAGAATACCGTGAAACGGAACTTGGTGGAGATACGGGTGAAGCCATCGATCAGACAGTCGATGAGACGATCATCAATCTGATTCCGTCCAACGTAATCGAAGCAATGGGGACTGCAAATATGCTTCAGATTATAGCCTTCGCGATTTTCATCGGTATCGCCTTGATTGCGGTACAGGACAAAGCCAAAGGCATTATAAAATTATTTGAGGAAGCGAACGAAGTCATCATGTGGGTTGTGCTTGCAATCATGAAATATTTTGCACCGATTGGTGCATTCGGCCTTGTAGCCACAGCATTTACACAGGCCGGCTTCGGAGCAATCCAACAGCTCGGCATGTACTTTGTCTGTGTGCTGCTCGGTTTGTTCATCCACCTTCTGTTCGTTTACGGTTCGGTCATCAGGTTTCTTGCGAAGAAACCATTCATCTGGTTCATCAAAGGATTTGCGCCGGCCATGAGTGTCGCATTCAGTACATCTTCATCCAGTGCGACACTGCCTGTTTCAATGGAAACGGCACAGAATAATTTGAATGTCAGAAAGAGCATTTCCAGTTTCGTACAACCGCTCGGCGCGACGGTCAACATGGACGGCACAGCAATCATGCAGGGTGTGGCCACTGTGTTCATTGCACAGCTTACCGGTGTCGACCTGACAATTATGCAGATGGTGACTGTCGTACTCGTTGCCACAATCGCAAGTATCGGTACGGCCGGGGTCCCCGGTGTCGGTCTTGTCATGCTCGCCATGGTGCTGACCGCAGTCGGACTGGATCCTGCGGCAATCGGTATCATTCTGGGTATCGACCGCCTTCTTGATATGACGCGTACCGCAGTCAATATTACCGGTGACGCAGCGATTGCAGTGGTTCTGAATGAACAGCATATCAGAAATGAGGAAAAGGAAAAGAAAGCCGGACAGGCATAAGCTTCATCACTAAAATATTTTCAAAATAAACGCCCGGTCCTGAAAGGTTTCAGGACCGGGCGTTTATTTCAATATTTAAAAGTTTTCTGGTTTATATAGATTTCTGTTTTCCAGAGGGAAGATTCTGTCTGTAAACTTTCCTTTATCCGTATTATCCAGATGTTTATCCATCATCATCATTCTCGCATCGATATTATCGATGAAGTGCAGAATTTCCGCTTCTTTCAGCATCGGCACTTTCGGTGAACCGTATTCGAGCTTTCCATGATGGGAAAGGATCAGGTGTTTAAGAAGCAGGACTTCCTCACCTTCTATTTCGAGCTCTGCCGCAATCATCGAAATCTCTTCAACAGCAATGACAATATGTCCAATCAGATTTCCTTCCGTCGTGTAAGTCGTCCCGATTGGTCCGGAAAGTTCCTTGACTTTACCAATGTCATGCAGAATGATGCCGCTGTACAGCAGGCTTCTGTTGAGCGACGGATAAATGTCGCATAATGCCTCTGCGGTTCTCAGCATATAATGCACATGATAAGCAAGACCTGAAACAAAGTCATGATGATTTGTCATCGCAGCCGGATAAGTCAGAAATTCTGTCTTATACTTGGCAAGCATCTTGCGTACGATACGCTGCATCGCCCCATTTTCTATTTTGAGGGTGTAATCCATGATGCTTTCAAAAAGGGTGTCCTCATCAATCGGTGCCTTTTCAACAAAATCTTTTGCATTCAGTCCGTCCTGCTCTGTGGCCAGACGGTACATGGCAATTTTCATCTGTCTTTTATTGCGGTAATCGATGACATCCCCTTTAACTTTTATCAGAGCTTCCGGCAGGAGTACCTGCATGTCTTCTTTTGAAACTGTCCAGAGCTTCGCTTCAATTTCTCCTGAACGGTCCTGCAGATACAGCGTCATATAAGGTTTACCCTGCTGTGTCACGCCCTGCTGGCTTCTCTTGATCAAGTAAAAAGTTTCTACACTGTCTCCTGCTTTAAGGTTTGCAATATTCGACACTAATTTCACCTCTATTTAACTTTCTCTTTTAATCTGATCGTCTGATTGGATGGTATAGAAGTATCCAGGTTGCACGTGAAATAAAGTACCTGGTCTTTCACTTCGCTTCTTAAATAATCCATGATGATTTTCTTCCGTTCTTTATCAAAGTGGACAAATGCATCATCGATTATCAGCGGCAGTTTGTAGTATCCCTGAAGTGCTTTGATCAGGCTCAGCCTTAAACTGATATAAAGCATTTCCTTAGTCGATTGTGACAGCTCCAGGGGGTGGAAGATCTGACCGTTTGAATGTTTGACGGTGATGCCGTCATCATCATAGATCACATTGATATATCTGCCTTTGGTCACAAACTGGAATATGCTTCTCGCCTCTTCGATGACGATAGGCAGACGTTCATCTTTAATCGCCTTAATGTGTGTTTCAATCAACAGACGGATGTAATTGAGTGACAGGTAATCTTCTGACAAGCCCTGAATCAGGCTCTTTTTCATTTCATACTGGTGGTTCAGTCCACTCAGTTTGCCGTCGCTTTCCAGTATATTGATTTCCTGGTTGATTTCAGCCAGAACTTTCTGTTCATCCTGGAGCATTTCATTGAAATGTTCCACCTGTTTGTTGATGCCGTCCTCTTCCTCTTTCAAATCGGCCAGCATCAGTGATGCAAGGTCATTTCTAAGATCATAATCGAACAATTCTTCATCCAGCTTGGCATTCAGATTTTTAAACTGTTCTAAATTATTCTGATATTCTTCAAATTTACGTGCGTGGTAGTAGTACTCTTCTTCATCATCCGCATCGACATAATCGAAAAGTTCATCAATTTCCTTACTGGATGAACTGACCCGTTCTTCCATCACACTGATTTCATTTTCCAATAATTTAATCTGTTCATCAAGCTGCTTGCGATTGGCGATATTCTCATTGTATTCAGTGAGCTTCTGATTCACTTCATAAAATATTGATGCGTCATTATAAGTGATGCCGAGTTTTTTAACATCCTCTTTCACTTCACGTTTAAAGTCCTGCAGGCTTTTAATCACATTGTCTTTTTCAACATTGTGCCTGCTGATCTGATTGCGCTTCTGCTTGATGTCACGGATTGTATGGATTGCATCAACAATATATTTGTTCTCAATATCAGGATTGATTCTCAATTTCTGTTTAACATCGAGCAGATCCGTATTCAGACGGTCATGGTTGGTTTCTTTAATCGCTAAAGTTTCCTTCAGTTCCTCAATCTTAACATTGAATGAAATGCGTTTCGATTTTTGTGTACGCAGATCCATCTTTAAATCTCTCGCATCATTCAGGTCAAAATTAACATCATTTTCACTTTTGATTGTTTCTATTTCGTCTTTCAGTTCATCGACTTCATGTTCATAATCGCTCTTCAGACTTTCTTCCTCCTCCCTGTTTGTCAACAGCAGGAAGATTGATGCAACTAAGGCGATACCGACAAAGATGGAACCCATAAGGAATTCTGAATTGACCAGGTACAGTACACCGATAATCATCGTAATGATACTGATGCCTAAAATCAAAAAGGTCTGATTGCGTTTCGTACGGTTCCGCTCTCGTTTTTCGCGCTCATATTCCTTTTCTATCAGCTGGTACATCTTTCCTTTTTCTTTAAGTTCGACTTCTTTATCCAGCACTTCTTTTTTCACTCTGATTCTCGAATCGCTGATCTGTGCATCTTCAAGGTCTGCAATTTCCTGATCGAGCTGTCTGATATCAGACTTGATATGATCGATCTCCCGGACCAGATACTGTTCTTCCAGAGTGACCTCATCAAGTTTCGCAAGCAAGGTCTGTACGGATTCCCTGATGATGTTCGAATCATCGACTTCCATGTGTTCCTGCTGCCAGCCGATATCCTTTTGAAGCAGTTCGATTTCATCTTCAAGATTTTCAATCGAATGTTTCAAGCGGTCGATTTCCAGATTCTTCTGCTTAATCTCCGGCTCCCTTGTCTTGAGGCCTTCCAAATATTCAATGTTTTTCTCATCAGGCAGTTCAACCTGACCGATTTCATGTTTCAGGACTTTCAACTTCTCCAGCCTGAGATTGATATCTTTTTTGGCCTGGTCATAACTGTTCTTTAAACTCTCATACCTCTCTATCCCTTTTTCGGGAAATACAAGAGGCTCTACATTCAGTATGCCTTCAAGAGTTTTCCAGTCTTTTATATCTTTATGATACATAATTTCTTTGATTTTCTGTTTGCGTACGGTGTCCAGCTGGTTCAGTGCATCCCTTTTCGCATTGATGCTCTCTTCATACTTCAGCTGCTCGGTCGTCAGATGATTGTAGTTTGCTTCTTCGGCTTCGAGCCTGCGGATCTTTTCATTGATTTCCTGGAGTTCCACCAGGCCCTGATTGATTTCTGGATTGATGCCGTTCTTTTTATACAGATCCTTAAGCTCCTGATCGATGGCTGCGAGCATCTCATCATATTCATGTGAGCCGAGCGCCCCTGCCCTGAGCAGATATTCCTGAAGTTTGTCTTCCGTCATATTTTTATGAATGTCCTGCAGTCCGAGAACATCGAAGGAAAATATCGATCGGTATGTCCGCTTGTCGATAAAGTTCAGCTTTCTGACAAGCCAGTCCGCACTCCGGGAGGTGCCGTCATTCATATAGATTTTCACATCACCCTGGACCCGGTTGCCTTTGACCCTTTCGATTTCCACCGGGCCCTCGCCATCTTCGAAGTCGACAACCAGTTTCCCGCCGTACATATTGTGCATTCTCGGTTCACGTCGTGGTTCCTGCTCCTTTCGTGTCGGGAACCCGAAAAGGACTGAATGGATGAACGACTGCATTGTCGACTTGCCCGCTTCGTTCTCACCGAAAATCTGGACGAAAGGCGTCGACGTCTTTAACTTGGTTTCAGCAATCTTTCCGTAACCATATATATTCAATGATAATATTTTCATATTTTCACTACTTCCTCATTAACATTTTCAAGCGTTCTTCCCCGAGGCTCAGATAATCTTCTTTTTTAAGATCCTGCATCGGCGGCAGGTGCCGGTTGATTTTCGGATCCATATACATGGTATTCAATGCTTCTTTGAAGATTTCTTCATTATCAGAGTAACTTGCCTTAATATCGTTTAAAATCGCTGTCTGATTTTGATTCAAGTAGTTGATGGACAGATTATCAATCCAAATGAAATTCTTTACATCCTGTTCATCTTCATGTAACAGTTCCAGCAGTTCCTTATAATCCACTTCGGAGAGCTCTTCGTCCCCTTCATGATTGATGGTCAGCTGGATGATTTTTTTGCCTGTTTCCCGCAGTCTTTCCTTGAATTCGACTATGGTTTGATAAATATCCTGTTTGTTCAATGTTTTCATTTCAAGGGCGTATTCTGCAAAAGTGATTTCATGAGATTTTATAAACGATGTACTCAAATAGACATCGTCCCCTTCAACAAGCAGAAATCCTTTATCACCGTATTCATTTTTATGTCTGCCCTGGATGTTTCCCGGATAGTGGATCGGCGGCAGGTCGGACAGCTGTTCTCTTACATGTATATGTCCGAGTGCCCAGTAATGATATAACTTACTGTTCAGCGTTTCCAGATTGAATTCCGTATATCTGGCCTGGTCATATTGATTTTTGGAATACGTTCCATGCAATATACCGATGTGGATGCCTTCATTCAGATGATTGACCGGATAGTCATCCAGTTTGTTCTCATATGAATCATCCATGAAATAACTGAAGCCATGTAAAAAGACGCGCTCACCCTTTTGGCTCACACTCTCAAACGTCTCGACATTCTCTTTGAATACACTGACGTTATCCGGCCACTTGGATTTGACGTTTTCACTTAAAGGGTCATGGTTCCCATGAATCATATACACAAAAATTCCATTGTCTTTCAAGCGTTCAAAACCTTTCTTTAAAAAGGTCTCGGCTTTCAAAGTACGGTTCTCCCTGTCGAAAACGTCGCCCGCTATGATGATGAAGTCCACTTGTTCCTCTATGGCTTTATCAAACATTCTTGTCACACTTTTATATGTACTTGATGTCAGTTCTTCAAAAATATTGTGTGGCATTTTCGTTCGGGATTTGAACGGACTGTCCAAATGCAAATCCGCACTATGTATAAATTTGACCACAAATATCACCTACTTTATATAATCAATATATACAATCATTATAACAAATATAAAAACAAAAGAGGTCTAATAATAGACCTCTTCAAAGATTAATTTTCGTTGTTGATACCGTATAACTCTTCAATTGGTTTCATGATGACACGATTTAAGTCCTGAATCAGCTGACTCATGTTTTGTTCAGCTTCCATCAACGCTTTAATATTCTCATCATCTTCAATTTCAGCTGCAGAACTTTGTGCTTTCTGAACGTCTTCTTCTAAAATTTCTTCACCCTGCATCTGTTTTTGCTGAAGTTCCATCTGGACCTGTCTGAACTCTTCAAAAAGTGCTTTTGATTCAGGATTGCTGTTCACTTTAGCATAAAGGTCTTTCATGCTGTTAAATTCATCTGATTTTCTTAACGCACTTTCCAGTGCATTGGCTTGATCGTATACATTTACTGACATCATAAAACTCCTTATTTTGTGATGTTTCTACTGTACCACACAATAATAAGTTATAACAACACTACAACTATACCTTGGAAAAGACCGATTATCGCACCCAATATGAATCCTAGAAGAGTAATCATCCTGAACTCTTTGTTGGCGACATCCATCACAAGATTTTCAATATGATCCAGCTGGAAACTGTCAATCTGCTTTTTGATCACTTCGGCAAGCTGGAGCTTATCCATGATTCTTCCCATGTTGTAGGCAAGATAGTTGATCGTGTTGTCTTTCAGTCTGTACTTCCCACGTTCCTTGAATGAATCGAACAGTGCCTCATTGAATTCAACGATGGGTTTGTTCAAAAGACCGCGGATATTGATCCGTTCCTGCATCACAATGCCGATACTGTCGACAAGTTCGTTTTTATCACTCTCCGATAGAAATTCATTTAAGGATTTGCACTTTAACCTGTCATATTCCTCCATGATGAAGCGCTCGACGATACCGAGCATTTTCGGGTGATTCAGTAATTTGACCAGTTCCCTCTGAATGTTCAGTACAATGTTCTCTTTCGTCATGAAGTATTTGATCGACCTTGCCATGCGTCCCCTTTTTTCAATAAACTCGTCAGTCATGGTGTAAAGATCATCGAAACCTTTATCCGACATGATATAACCTTCAACCTTCTGAACAATCTGCGGCTGCAACTGCGTCACCTTCATATCTATTGTGTGCATCGCATCCGTAGGTATTAGATTTTCGATTTTAGAGACATAAAGTTTATCGCTCTCTTCAGCGATTTTTTTACGCACTTCATTGTTGAACCCGTCTATGACCTTTTCAGAAAGTCCCTCATGCAGACGTTCAAGAAAATAACCGATGTTCAGCTTCTCACTTTCGACAGTATCTATCTGTTTGTCAATAAAGTTCATGATGAACCGTTCGGACTCGGGACTTTTTATTTTATCGATGAAAACATCCGGCGTGAGGAGGTGCCCTGTAATGATTTTACCGAGCTTGGTCGATGCCTCGCTGCGCCTCGAAGGTATCACACCCGGAGTAAACGGCAGTTTCACTCCGAATACATATATTGCTTTATACGGTCTGAACAGCATTTTTATGGCCAGCATATTGGTAAAACCTGCTATCAAAGACCCTGTAACTATCATAAATATAATCAGACCCAATGAATTCATCTGGTCCCCCCTTACTCTATCAATGCATTTCGCGCTTCTAAATAATACCATAAAACGAAGGTTTTATAGAAAAAAGAGCAAAGCCTCTGCCGCTTTGCTCTTTATATAGAATTTATACAGGCTGAAGTTCCACTTGTTTGTTGAAGAATGTTCTGATTTCACGCTCGATATAAGAGGCATGAACCGGCTGGTTCTGATCGTTCACCACTCTGTATATTTTGTTGCCTTTGTTAAACTGAAGTGCGTAGCCACTCCTTGTTTCAAGCGTTTCCCAGTAAACCTTTTCACTGTCATAAAGTGGATATACACAATGACCTCTTGAGATTACCTGAGCCAGCTCCAGCGGATCACCGGAGAAAGTATTTGTCAATACTTCGCTGTTTCTGAATAGTGCACATAAAGAAATACAAGTTGTCCAGTTCGGGAGGATTCTCTCCTTTTCAATCTGAACTAAAGTTTTCTTTGATAATCCTATAGTATGGCTCATCGAATCCTGAGTGTACCCGGCTTCGGTACGTACCATCTTGAATTTAGACTGCAGTGTCTCTATAAAAGCCTGTTTATCCATTAAATAACACCCTTTCAATAATACAACCACAAATAACTATTTATAGTAACGTTAAATTATACACTTAAAACATGATAATATAAAATTACCAAAAATAAAAGAGTATACAAGATAAGTTCAATAAGTTTTCACTTATTGAATTCCCATATACTCTCCCATTATATAGCTTTTTGCATCAAAAGTGTAAAATTCAGCTTACACCCCTGTTTTTGCTTTTTGTTCTTTCCTGTTCTGCTGTTCATTCAGCACAGAAGCAATAGCGGCATCTCCTGTAATATTGACTGCAGTACGTGTCATATCAAGTAAACGGTCGATACCGATGATGATTCCGATTGCTGCCGGATCGAGCCCGACGGCTGTCAGTACCATGGCCAGCATGACAAGCCCCACGCCCGGAACCCCGGCTGTACCGATACTTGCGACTGTTGCAAGAACCACGACAGTCACCATCTGCATGATTGTCAGCTCCACGCCTGAAAGCTGTGCGATAAATACCGTCGCAACACCTTGCATGATTGCTGTACCGTCCATGTTGATCGTTGACCCGAGCGGCTGGACGAAACTGGAAATACTCTTTCTGACTTTTAAGTTCTTCTGTGCTGTTTCCATAGAAATCGGAAGTACAGCACTGGATGAAGATGTACTGAACGCGACACCCATCGCCGGCGCAAATCCTTTAACAAACCAGATGAACGGCTTTTTTGCAAGGAACCTGATGATCGACCCGTATACGAAAAGGAAGTGAATAAGCAGTGCCAGAAGCACACAGACAAAGTACATGCCGAGCTGCTGGATTGCTCCGAAACCGGCCTGTGTAAATGCTGTGGCTACAAGGCCGAATGCACCGATTGCTGCAAAATATTTCATGATTGCAAGGACAATCCACATGACCACTTCGTTCGCTTCCTCAAACAATTTAATGAGTCCCGGTATTTTATCTTTTACTGCAATCATCGCGATTCCTATAAAGATTGCAAATGAGATAATCTGCAGCATATTCGCAGTACCCATCGCTTCAACTACGTTTGTCGGGATGATGTTGATCAATGTCTGGTCAAATGTCTGATCAATCGCTTCTCCCGTCTCTCCCCCAAGCTCATTCGAACGGTAATCCTCAACTTCTGATGAATCCAGCAGTTCCGACTGACCGATCCCCGGCTGGAGCACCAATGCGACAATGATCGCTATAGTTATTGCGATCGCTGTAGTCACAAGATAGAATGATAATGTTTTAATGCCGAGACTTCCTAATGTTTTAGGATCACCGACGCCTACTACCCCAAGCACTATGGAAATGAATACTACTGGTACAACCATCATGAATATCATGCTTAAAAATAATTGACCGACAACATTGAAAATATATTGGTCAATCCACTGTACCCATGCCTGGTCTGCCATCGGGCTGAAAATTGAACCAATGACGATACCGGCAATGAGGCCGATTATAATATATATGGTTAAACGGTTGCCTACTTTCATATTATTCCTCCTAATAATGAAATGAAAACACTTCCAGATTATACATTGATATTTATCTTTAAACAACAATTATTTTATATAATATACTATATATCATTTTATATAAAACAATTCCGATAATTCAACATATATTTTTCTTAGTGATAAATTATAAAAAGCAGACAAATAAAATGCCGCTTCATCCACGCAGATGAAGCGGCATTTTATAGTTCCCATGCATTACAACTTGACCAGGTTGTATTTGATTGCGTATATGACAGCCTGGGTACGGTCGGACACTTCAAGCTTGTTCAATATATGGCTTACGTGCGTTTTGACAGTCTTCTCACTGACATACAACGCTTCGCCGATTTCTTTATTGGACTTTCCTTTGACTATTTCTTTCAATACATCGATTTCTCTTGCAGATAAGGCGTTTCTCTCATGCGGCAGATTTCCGGTATTATCCATGATTTTCAAAATGTTCGGATGGATGACCTTCTCCCCCTGAATGACATCTTTAATCGATCCAACCAGTTCTTCTGCTTCCATTTCCTTGATGATATATCCGTCTGCCCTTGCCTGGAAGACCGGCCGGATATACTCTTCGCTCGTATAGCTCGACAACACCAGCACCTTCACCTTCGGATATTCGGTCTTTATTATGCGTGTCAGCTCGATGCCGTCCATCTGCGGCATGACGAGGTCGAGCAGTATCAAATCGACTTCTTTATGATGATTTTCCAGATAGTCGAGTGTTTCCCGGCCACTGCCAAAGTCATCCACTACATTTATATTGTCCGTCGTTGATAATAAAAACTTCATGCCTTCCCTGACGATATGGTGGTCATCGGTAATTATGACATTATACATTCTATCACTCCTCTATCGGTACTACTATTTTCACTGTCGTCCCCCGGCCGATCTGTGTATCTATATCCAGCTCTCCGCCCAGGTTTCTGATACGCTCCCGCATATTGGTGAAGCCATAGCTTGTCTCTGTATCGCTTTTCAGGCCAAATCCTTCACCTTTATCGGAGACGGTTGTCTCAAGCTTTTTATCCTGTACGGTCATGTTGATGTGTGCTTCATTCACGCCCGAATGTTTCATGACATTGTTCAGGCTTTCCTGGATGATCCGGTAAAGTTCTATTTCAACCGCGTCACTTACATTATAAAAACCGTCCAGTTCTATGTTGACATCAACACCGATGAGACTGCTGTAAGATTCTATCGCATGAACGATACCGTTTTCCAGTCCGATCGGTTTCAGCTGCCAGATCAGTGCCTTCATTTCTTTCATTGCATGCTTTGATGTGTTCTCGATCGACACAAGTGCTTCATCAATCTTTTTGCCGTCTGAAAGAGCTTTTGCGGCATGGGAGGTGATGCCGATGGAAAACAGCATCTGGTTGACCGAATCATGAAGGTCGCGGGCCAGCCGCTGACGTTCTTTGATGACGACGCTCTCCTTCTCTTTTGCCGTCAGTTCTATCCGCTTCAATGTCGAGCCAATCTGAAAAGCTACGGATTCGAGCAGAGCCAGTTCATCCCTGTCGAATTCAACACGTCCGGGGCTCGCAACATTCAGGAGCCCGAAGGACTCCTGCCCGGAAATGAGCGGCATCGTTGCGTGATGCGTGATACCGTTGTTCTCGCCTGGGAATTCCAGCTGGGCCTTTTCCAGCCTCGAACAGACGAATATATTCGTTGCCGTCTGGAGCTGCTCTTTATGATATGCGCGAACACACCAGCAGCTTCCGTCTTTCAAATAATGACAGCCATTCTTTTTTAACGAAGGCGGCAGCTGGTAATCGGCAGCCAGTTCATGCTCTCCTTCTTTATTGATAAAGAACACCCAGCCGGTTTCAAATTCCGTATGAGTGACGAGTTCACGGAGTGCTCCGCTCAACATCGTCTGCAGATCTGTCTCTTCATTCAAAAACTCGGCGATATCTTTTAACAATTGCAGTTTACTTTTCATGAAAACACCCTAATTTTTATCTAATGTAAATCATTTGTAATCATCTGGATGACAAATGCATTAAGACTATGCTTATAATATTATAATCCAATTTTAAAGTATCATATAACTCAAAAGGCTTATAATCAGTATTTTAAAACAATTTAATGATGGATGTATCAAATCCCTGCCATAAACCTGAAAAGTCAGACAGCCTGACAAAAGTGTTTTGTTTAATCAGCAGTTCTTACATATCTGCGTCGAATACTTTATTCAGTCTTCCTTTAGAAAAGCTGTACATCGACCGTGCAGATGGAAACATCGACTTCGCCTCATTTAAACTGATATCTTCTTTTTCAAGATGTGTATCATCATCAAAGACGATGATCAGCTGATTCATCGTCGTATCTTCATTACGCAGCTGAAATATTTCAACTTTGAACACTTCATCATAAATACTGTCTGCATGAGTCTCATCTTTTTCAATGGATAGTGATTTGGGTGACAAAGAAACCACCAGATTACCGCTCATTGATTCAAATCCCCCTGTCGGTTTGACCGTTCTGCCCTCTTTGACCATTTGTGCCAATTCCAATATATTAAGCTGCTCAGTCTTTTTACTAAACATTTTAACAACTCCCAAATAATTCTATATGGTGGATTTCATACTGAACCCATCCACCTTTTATACAAAAAACACCACGTGAATTTCATGTTATATTGAAGTGTATTACAACTAACAATAGAGTGATGAAATCACATAAGGCAACTTTATGATACCACTACCCATCAGAGAAAAACATCTGATGAAGAATGAGTCCGGTAAATTGATAATTTAAGCAGGCCAATCGGCCGGGATGTGTCTCACACAAAGTTCACAAAAAAGCCTGTCCGGACCATCCGGATTAAAGGATTTTGTGATAAAGTTGAAAATATCGAAAGGTATGAGCGCAGGTAAAGAAAGTAAGAGGATGGTTCGTTCTATGAAAAATAACAAATTATTTATGCAATTAATCTTTTTAATATCGTTGATTGCTACACTCGGTTCATTGTATTTCAGTGAAATACGAATGTACATACCTTGTGAGATGTGCTGGTATCAGCG
>DEQG01000048.1:25354-34639 GCA_002360325.1 Salinicoccus sp. UBA3372
TCAGAGTGTTCAGCGGCGCCGGTATATTGGTTGCAGTTTATCATTACAGCATGCAAAAGCTTACTTTTGTGGCTGACAGCCTGCCAGCTTGTACAGGCGTGGACTGTACTGTACAATATATTAACTGGTTCGGTTTTATCACCATTCCACTGCTGTCACTGATTGCATTTATACTTATTTTCACACTTTCATTATTCATTAAAAAGTAGAAGGAGCATTTTTATTATGGGAAATAAAATATTTTACGGCATTATCGCAGTAATCGTTATTGCCTTTGTTGCAATATTTTTAGTTTTAAATAACAGTTCGTCAGATCCTGACCAGCTGAGTGATTCAGGTTACTACCCGTACACGGATAAAGAGCCGGAGGAACTGTCCGGACCGACCATCGATGCACTGGACAACGAGGATTATCAGTACAACCAGACACCTGATGAAGTAGCTTCGGCAATTGAAGAGAACGACAGCCAGTATGTCTACTACTGGTCACCGACATGTTCACACTGTCAGGAAGCAACACCTCTTCTTGTGGAAGCATTTGCCCAGTCCGACGAAGATCTGATCCAATTGAATATTCTTGAATACGAAGAACCTTGGGGTGAATATGAAATAGAAGCAACACCGACTCTGATCTACTTTGAAGACGGGGAAGAAGTTGAGAGAATGACAGGGAACCCTGGAGATGTTGCATCTTATGAATCATTTATCGCTGCAACTTCTGGAGAATAGCATATGAAATTTACAGTACATGAAAATTTTAATGATATGTCACTCGAAGACATGTTAAAGACGCTCCACCTTCCGAAAAAGGAATTGCATCTTTTGAGAATGTCGAAAGATATTAGAATCAATGACGAAACTAAACCATTGAACACAGTTGTCCAAACAGGCGATACAGTCTTATTGCCGGCCGAAGAGGAAAAAAGCCAGTACAAACCGAGTTACAGAACATGTGAAGTATTATATGAAGACCGCTATCTCGCCCTGCTTTTTAAACCGCGCGGCGTTAAGACGCATCCAAACCAGTTGCATGAAACCAACACTCTTTTAAATCATGCACTGTACACATTGGATGTCGACTACCTGGAGCCTGTCCACAGGCTAGACCAGGAAACAAAAGGCGTCATACTCGTCGCCAAGCATCCATATGTTAAAAAGATGCTCGACCATATGCTGAGCGAACGTGAAATCCAGCGGGTCTACATCGCGAGAGTCGATACTAAAAAACGCGTGGAAGCACAGAGGATTTCAGCACCGATTGCCAAAAATCCTAAAGAGAGAAATAAATATCATGTAACTCCAAAAGGTAAAGAGGCAGTGACGAACATCATCAAATCAAAAGTGACGAACGAATACTGTGAAATAGAGCTGGAGCTTGAAACAGGCCGGACACACCAGATAAGAGTCCACCTGCTCCACATCGGCATGCCGATCATCGGAGATACTCTGTACGGCGGTGCCACACTGCGGGACCTCCAGCTCTTCAGTTACAAAATGTCTTTCATTCATCCGATACTTCAAAAAGAAGTGTCAGTCGTGCTGGACAAAGATACATTATAAAAAAACCCCCTGACATCTCAGTTGATGAGATGTCAGGGGATTTTTTGTCTTACTGGTTGAGCTTTCTCGTGAAATCCGATTTGCACACGCCTGAATTATCATTTTATTCGGATTCCCATCCGTATCTAGTTACTCTTTTTGAATCTGTTTCTGATTTTGGTCAGCAGATAGTTCTCTTTTTCCTCTATCTGTTCCCTGTTCACTTTCAGTGCACGTCTCATCAGCTCTTCCTGGGCACTGATCGGCTCATGGTCATTTTCCACATAAGCATATGTGCCGTCCGGCTTCTGACAACGCGCTTTTTTATTATCTGTCAAATAAAGTTCATTGATCGATTTCAATTCTGCGATGATCTTCGGGTCATTCACCGGGAACAGTATTTCCACTCGTTTGATCATATTTCTCGTCATCATATCCGCCGATGACAGGAACATCTTATCCTGTCCGTTATGGCGGAAGTAGTAGATTCTTGTATGTTCCAGGAATCTTCCGACGACGCTGATGACCCGTATGTTTTCACTGACGCCCGGTATGCCTGCTTTCACACAGCAGATGCCCCGGATGACAAGATCGATCTTGACGCCTTCCTGGGAAGCAATCAATAATTTATCGATGATTTTCTTATCCGTCAGGGAATTCATCTTGGCAAAGATATAACCGTTGCCATGTTCCTTATGATATTCAATCTCTTTATCGATATGATCGTCGAAAAGGTCGCGGATTTCAAACGGTGCGACATGCAGTGAATTATATACGGGTTTCAAAGAGTAGCCGCTTAAATAGTTGAAGAAATTAATTGCATCGTCACCTATTTCAGGGTCTGTCGTTATGATACCCATATCCGTATACTGCTTGGCCGTCGAATCATTGTAGTTGCCCGTACCCAGATGGACAAACCGCACGAGCTTGTTTTTCACACGTTTGATGACCAGGGTGATCTTGCTGTGTGTCTTCAGGTAGTTCATACCGTATATGACATGGCATCCGGCGTCCTCCAGCTCTTTTGCCCAGTGGACGTTGTTTTCTTCATCGAATCTCGCTTTCAATTCGACGAGCACAGATACCTGCTTGCCGTTTTCTGCCGCCTCTTTCAAGGCTGCGATAATCGGAGAGTCGCTGGATACACGATAAAGTGTCTGCTTGATTGCAAGGACATCCGGGTCCTCAGCCGCTTCTTTGACAAAATCCACGATGGGTTTGAAAGATTCAAACGGATGATGGAAGAACACATCCTCTTTCAAAGACCGTCCGTATACATCGTCCGTACCGAGAAACTTAGGTGCCTGAGGTACAAACGGCTTATAGATCAGCTTAGGATACTTCCGCTTCAGATTGGAAACAAACTCGAACAGGAATGTAAGATCCAGGGGTCCGTCAAATTTATATACATCTTCTTCACCGAGGCTCAGCTCTTCTCTCAAAAATGAACCATTGATCGTCGGGTTGGTACTGATATCGATTTCCAGACGCACTGCTGCACCTCTTGTACGCTCTTTTAAAAATCTTTCAATCTCAATCAAAAGATCCTGTGCGCCCTCTTCATGGATCGTCAGATCCGCGTTCCGTGTAATTCTGAATGCGAATGTGCGGTCGATATTATAGCCTTTGAATAACTTCTCAACATTTTTAACGATAATATCCTCGGACAGAACAACATAAGTGTTCGGTCCGTCATGGAAAGTATAAAAACGTTTTATGATCGTCGGCAGCTGCACGATGGCCGTCTGCTCCCCGAGTTCATTCGACAGATCCACGAATATATTGATTTTTTTATTCATCAGTTTAGGGAACGGTCTGTAGGCATCGATTCCCAAAGGTGTGAGTGAAGGAAAGATTTCTGTATCAAAGATTCTTTCGGTTTCATGGAGGAACTTCTCCGGCAGGTCTTCAGGTCTTCTGAAATAAATACCGTAATTTTCAAGTTCATCTTTTAAATCATGATAGATCTTATACTGTGCATCACAGTTTTCCCTGTTCAGCTCACTGATGCTTTCAAGCTGTTCACCGGGTGTCATTTTCGTCTTGTTTTCCGGTTCATGGTAATTCATTTTGACCTGGTCTTTCAGGCCGCCCACTCTGACCATGAAAAACTCATCCAGATTGGAACTGGTGATTGCGAGGAATTTGAAGCGTTCGAGTAATGGATTATGTCCGTCTATCGCTTCTTCTAACACTCTGTAATTAAACCTTAACCAACTGAGTTCCCGGTTATCATAGTATTCTTTATTATCGAGTTTGTATTCCATGGTATCCCTCCAATCACCTATTATGAATGACAAATGTTAAGCTTCTGTAAAGTTTATCGATAAATCTTTGTTCAATATTTTCTCGATGTGTTTTTTCTGGCGTATCGACTGATATTTCTCGGCAATAGAATCGCCCTTGTATTCGACTGTCAGTACATACTCATCTTCATGCTCTTCGAGGTACATATCCTGCACGATATTGGTATGGGATACATTCAATGCATTTGCGAATTTCAATATGCTGCCGAGTGCAAGCAGAAGATCGATGTCCTCATCGTCAAACCAGCCGACATCCTCTGCATAAAACTTCAGCAAAGTTTTATTTTTGAAACTGGCCATTAAGGCGAGTCTGACGCGGTCCCGGTGGACGATGCCGTTGATATTGCTGTTGGCAATCAGATAGAACGTATGCTGACTTGTCGCATCCCGGTCGATGAATTCACCCAGATAAAATATTTTAGCCGCATTTTTCATCAAGTACTTATCATGTTTTGAAATGTTGATGATATCATGCCGGTTCAGTTCATGATAAAGTCTTTCAGTTATTTCTATGCGTTTATCATACACTATTTTTTGCAGCTTGAAATCATTTGCCAGTTCATTCAGGGCATCTTCATAAATTCTGTACTTATTGAAGGCATACGGCTTCTCCTTTGAGATCAGATGCATCGCCAGCCCCTCACGCAGACCTTTACGGCTGAATTTGAATTCTTTTGCATCGACGATATCATAGAGTTTCTGGAAAACGAGCAGACTCGGCAGGATGAGATCGCTGCGGTCCTTACTGAGTCCGTCAATATCATCAAGGCTGTCTTCATCTGTTTTCGTCAGTATCTTCATCACATCATCAAGATCATTTTTATGCATGGAATATCCATGCACACCCGCAATCGGGTAATTGACCATAGACTGGTGGATGCGTGCGATGTTTCTCGCACTTCCGCCGATTGCCAGAATATGCACGCGGCGTTTCGACAGCCATCTGACATTGCTCAATTGTTCTTCAATGAACGCCATCGCTTCCTCAATCGCATTTTTATCATTATGCTCCCTGTCTTCAAAGAATTTTTCCTGCAGGGTCACGACACCGAAAGGAAGGCTCTTCGAATAGATCAGTTCTTTATCTTCAAAGAAAGTGAGCTCCGTACTCCCCCCGCCGATATCGATTGTGACGGCGTCCTGGGTGCTGATCGTATGCGTCACAGCGTGGAAGCCGAAAAAGGCTTCCTCTTTTCCTGTAATCACTTTTATATCAAGGTCAAGTTCTTCTTTGACCCGTTTGACAATATCATCTGAGTTGACTGAGCTTCTGATTGCAGCCGTTGCGACAGGATTTAAATCCGATATCCCATACTGATCGGATATTTCCTTGAAGCTGTTCAATATGTCGATCAGATTATTTATCCCCTCTTCTTCCATGACGCTGTCATCATTCAGAAAACTTGCAAGACGTGCAGGTGTTTTTATATTTTGAATCTCTTTCAATCCGGTTTCCTCTGTATATTCAAACAATACGAGACGTATGGTGTTTGAGCCTATATCTATTAAACCGATTCTCTTCATAATACAATCACCTATTCTTTGGGTTCAGTCATATCTTCGGGTTTGATCCACTCATCAAACTGTTCTGCTGTCAAATGTCCGGATTCAACTGCAGATTCTTTTAAAGTAATACCTTTTTCATGTGCATTTTTAGCAATCTGTGCAGCTTTTTCATAACCGATATGCGGGTTGAGTGCAGTCACCAGCATCAGTGAAGTATTCAGGAACCTGTCGATATTTTCTTCAATCGGCTTAATGCCCACCGCACATTTATCATTGAACGTCACCATGCCGTCTGCCAGCAGGTAGATTGACTGCAGTGTGTTATACAGAATGACAGGCTTGAAAACGTTCAGTTCAAAGTTACCCTGTGATGCAGCGAAACCGACTGCCGCGTCGTTGCCGAACACCTGTGTTGACACCATGGTCAGCATTTCCGACTGTGTCGGATTGACTTTGCCCGGCATGATTGATGAACCCGGCTCGTTTGCAGGAATTTCAATCTCTGCGATGCCGGCACGCGGTCCGGATGCAAGCCACCTGACGTCATTCGCAATTTTCATCAGGTCGGCTGCCAGTGCTTTAAGTGCCCCATGCAAATAAACGACTTCGTCATGTGCGGTCAGCGCATGGAATTTATTTGGACTTGAAACGAATTTGTAACCCGTCTGGACAGACAGTTCATTTGCAACACGTGAACCGAATTCAGGGTGTGCGTTGATTCCTGTCCCGACAGCTGTACCGCCGATCGCCAGATTTCCTAATTGTCTTTTCGACTCTTCAATCAGCTCTTCACATTTTTCAAGCATGTATCTCCAGCCGCTGATTTCCTGGCCGAGTGTAAGCGGTGTCGCATCCTGAAGGTGTGTACGGCCGATTTTAATGATGGATTTGAACTCTTCTTCCTGAGCTTCGAATGTATTTTTCAATTTCATCAGCCCCGGCAGAAGCTGCTCTTCAACAGATACGAGCAGTGCCACGTGCATGGCCGTCGGATAAGTATCGTTTGAACTCTGGGACATGTTCACGTCATCATTCGGGTGGACGGTTTCTTCAATGCCTTTTCCTTCCAGGTACTCGTTCGCTACGTAGCTGACCACTTCGTTGACGTTCATATTGCTCTGTGTACCGCTTCCAGTCTGCCATACGACAAGCGGGAAGTGTTCATCGAGCTCACGGTTGATGACGCGGTCACAAGCGTAGCTGATCGCTTCTTTCTTATTATCAGAAAGCTTGCCGAGACTGTTATTCGCAACGGATGCTGCTTTTTTCAGTTCTGCAAAGGCGACAATGACTTCAATCGGCATTTTTTCCTTGCCGACCGGGAAGTTTTGACGGCTGCGCTCCGTCTGCGCCGCCCAGTATTTATCACTTGGTACTTTGATTTCTCCGATAGTATCTTTTTCAATTCTGTAAGACAATGAAAAAAACCTCCTGTAAATTAGTATTTATCAACATTTTATACTAATTTACTAGAGGATTCATCTGTTATTCATTATTTTCTTTTTGTTCTTCATGAGATTCGTCATTTGAAGTGTCAATCGGATAATCCGCGTTCTGGGAAAGCTGCTCCATTTCCCTGCCGAGTTCACGTACGTCTTCCATGTCGTGGGTCATGGTGTTGTCATCAGGTTCCACCATTTCTTTATAATCTTCATTCCCGGTATTTTCATAATAATCTTCTTTGTAGTCTTTCTTCTTCATCGCATGCCACCTCTTCAAAGTTTATGCAAATCTATAGCTGTAGTAATCCACAATATCAGGATTCAGACTGGATGCCGCATCGCGGTCAAGCACAACCGTCACCATGCGGTGTGATTTGATCTGACTGAATGCATCCTTGTTATTTTCCTTGGCATTGTAAAGCTCTTTAACCGCTTCGGCTTTATCGGCGCCTGTCGCAACGACGAATAACTCCCGTGCATCAAATAATGATTCGTTTTTATCTTCATTATTGAAGCCGACGTTACCTTTGGCATCCAAATATAACAGTCCGAGACTGACCTGCTTTTTATCTTTTAAAATATTTTCGAGAGAATCGCTTGAACCATCTGTATGCAGCTGATTTTCAGGAATCTGGAGTTTGTTCAGTATATCCGTCGAAGGTTTGCCGACAGTCGAAATATGAACCTGCGAGAAATCTGCAGGATGCTGCTTCGTCTCACCGATGAACTTTTCATAAGCCCAGTCCAGATCTTCATTCATTTCAACAGCAAGTACGCTTGTCGGTTTATTGTGGACCTGCTTCCTTAAAATATCCGCAATATATACACTGAATGTTTCTTTGTCGTCAAAAATTTTAAAATTCATAGCCATAATCGTTTCCTCCATAAATTGTGTTTTAACATATCATAGTTAGTTTACCCATTATTTTAACAAAAATAACACCGAACGCACCTAAAACCTTCTTTTAATAAAAAATCATCATTTTAATCAGTGGAACTTTACTGGCTGACGGTCTTCATTTCCAATAAAAACATTTCACACTTAATATTTTAAATTATTTTAAATCCCTCTTTTTAATTATGTTATAATAATATATAATGTTAAATATATAAGTGAGTACGCTAGGAGGCAGACTGATGGATGCATTTTTAATCTTAATGGTATGTATTGCGTTTTTAACTGCAATTTTAACTGCTTGCCGTGAATCTGAGTGGGGTTACAAAGACGACGGCGAAGAAAGAATCAAATAATTATTCACAAATTAAAACAACCAGTCCATTTTCGGACTGGTTGTTTTTGTTTACTGACCGAGAAAGCCCTGTTTCTTGACGACTTCATCTACATCCAGGCGCTGCTTTTTGTTGAGCATGCCGATGACCTGGTCGCTCCACGTGTCCTCTCTTTTACCGTCTGTACGCTCTTTATAGTATTCACTGATGCGTTTGTCGTACTTTTCGATATCCTCTTTCTTTTTATCCAGATTCTGATATGTGTTCTCATGATATATCGCTTCAAACGGCAGGCGTTCTTTAATGCTGCCTTTATGTGCAGGGACACCTGCGACCATGCCGAATAACGGGATTGTGCCTTCAGGCAGTTCCAGAATCTCAATCACTTTCGCCATATCATTTCTGAGTGAACCGATAAAGCAGATGCCAAGCCCGATGCTTTCTGCTGCGACTGCAAGGTTCTGCGCTGCAAGTGTTGCATCGACTGTGCCGACGATGAACTGCTCTGTCAGATGGAAATTGATCGGTGAATCTTTCTCTGTCGATAAATCTCTGTGCCTTCTGTAGTCGGCCACAAAGACGAAAAGATGCCCGTTGTTTTCAACATAAGGCTGCGTACTGATTTCTTTCAATGCTTTTTTCTTTTCGGAATCTGTCACCCCGATGATTGTATAAGCCTGCACATAACTTGAAGTACTTGCACTCTGTGCCGCTTCAACAAGCATTTTAATCGTCTCGTCTGATAGTTTTTCTTCTGTAAATTTGCGGATTGAACGGTGGTTCTTAAGTAAATCTATGACTGCGTACTGATCCATGTTGTAAAGTTCCTCCTATATAAGTTCTGGATAACCCTGCTGTCTTAATGCTTCATATACCAATAACATGGCGGTATTGGACAGATTCAATGATCTGACATCCGACGTCATCGGCACCCTTAACAATGATTCATTATACTTATCCTTCACCCAGTCAGGCAAGCCGCTTGTTTCACGGCCGAAAACGAAGTAATGATCTTCCCCGGTGTTTGAATAGTCCATTTCGGAATGAAATTTCTTTCCGAATTTGGACAGCATATAATAATTCCCCGGGTTCTGCCCAAAGAAATCTTCTATGGAATCATAATAATGAATGTCTACATATTTCCAGTAATCAAGACCTGCGCGTCTGACCATCTTCTCTTCGACACTGAAACCGAGTGGTCTGATCAGATGCAGTGTTGTGTCTGTTGCTGCACATGTACGTGCAATATTCCCCGTATTCTG